>RFSV01000071.1 GCA_009923785.1 Acidimicrobiia bacterium
TCTCCTAGCGTGTCGCCGTGACCACACCACCCACTGGCCCCGACTGGCAGTCGCTGCCCCCGCCGGCGCCCGGATCGCCCACCGCCGACTTGGCTCCTCCGACTCATGGCGAGACCTCCGACGTCGAATCGGCCATCAAGAATCGCGGCCCCACTCGCGCAGTGATCATGGCTCTCGTTCTTCCGGGTGCGCCGTCGTTCCTGCGACGCCGCCTGGTGTCATGGCTTCTGCTCTTCACTGGCGTGCTGGTTCCCGTCGCGGCCGTGGTCGTGGGATACGTCCGACGCGACCGCATCACGAGTTTGGTTCTCGACACCACGATTTTGTTGATCGTCCAGATCGTGTGCGCGTTGTTCGTGGTGTCTCGATTGGTGTCGGTCATGGAGGTGATCAGTGGCCGTCGGCCGGGCACGAGCAAACGTCTCGCATCGTTCGTCGCCGTCGTGGGAACGCTCGTCGTTGCGTTCCCGGCCGGATTTTCGGTGGTACGTGCCGATCAGCTCACTGACGTGATCAACGACGTATTCGTCAACTCGGGTGGATCAGAACCGCTGGCTTTCATCGGAACCAACACGGTCGATGAAGGCGACGAGTTCCACAACATCCTTTTGCTCGGTGGCGACGAAGGCCCAGGTCGCTGGGCTCTGCGTACCGACACCATGATCCTGGTGTCGGTGCACCGTGAATCAGGACGGATTGCCATGGTTTCGATTCCCCGCAACCTGCGCGGACTCGAATTCCCCGATGGTTCTCCCATGCACGACGAGTTCCCGCGAGGATTCGACGATCTCACCAACGCGGTCTATCCGTACGTCTACGCACATCCTGATATCGCCGCCCAGTATCTGCGGGGTGCGCTCGCTCCTGAAGCGGTGGCGCTGGCGACAGGTATCGCTCATTCGATGCAGGTCACCATTCACGACTACGTGCTCGTGAACATGCAAGGGTTCCTCGATCTGATCGACGCATTGGGCGGTGTCACCGTCACTCTCGACAAGCGCATTCCCATGCCGGGCAACGTGCCGGGCGCGAAGTATCGATATCCCGACCTCATCGGGCCGGGTGAGGTCGACCTCGACGGGACGTTGGCCCTTGGCTACGTGCGTTCGCGTGCTGCTGACAGCGACTACAGCCGCATGGGTCGCCAGCGTCACCTACTCGAACAGCTCGCCGCTCAGACCACGGGATCCGAAGTGCTGTTGAAGTTCCCTGATCTGGCTCGGGTGATGCGCGATTCGGTGCGAACGTCGCTCTCGACCGATGAGTTCGCATTCTTGGCTGATCGTCTCCGATCGGGCGTGAACATTCAGGAATCGGTGGGCCTCGCTCCGCCTCTCATCAACCCGGGCAATCCCGACTGGGGTGATATTGCGAGTCTGATCGATGCTCTGCAAGAGGCGATCAGGACTGGGGTCGATTTTCCGTTCGCATGAGCCGGTAGGAAAAGTCGTCGGGAAAGTGAGCTCCGCGTTCGTAGCCGTCGTTCGGATCGACCGAGCGAGGATCGACGTCGTCTCGACGTGACCAGTCCATCACCACCACCCGGTGCACGATTCCCCATCGACCGTCACGCTTCTCCATCACGTCGACGTAACGGCACCCGGCCGTCACATCGACCACCGGTCGGTCGGGAACGAACTCAGTGCGGTGATACGCCACTGCATAGGTCTCCACGTGGGCACGCTCGCCGTCGAATTCGATCAGGCTGTTGCCGATCACATGCTGAGTGGCCGACCAGCGAGCCAACTGCTCGCGCAGGAACTCGATGAACCCGTCGACATCGCCGCGAAACGGTCCGTGCTCGTCGATGGCGTCAGGGTGATAACACGACCGAACCAGATCGAAGTCGCGACGATCGACGCCACGGGCGTAACGCTGGACGAGATCGCGGATCAGTTCACGATCGACGAGCTCGTCGTGGGTCATCGCTACTCGATGACGACGAGGACGTCACCGCCACCGACGGTGTCACCGGCGGCGACCTTGATCTCTTTCACCGTGCCGGCCTTCTCGGCCTGGATCTGGTTTTCCATCTTCATGGCTTCGAGCACCACGACGGCCTGACCGGCCTCGACCGTGGCGCCCACTTCAACCAGAACCTTCACGATGGTGCCCTGCATAGGGGCCGCCACTTCACCCGAACCACCACCGGCGGCTCCGCCACCGGACGACGCGCGGGCCGGCTTCTTGGCGGCTTTCACGCCACCGGCAACCGCCACCACGGGCTGATCGGGCACCCACATGGCCACGTCGAATCGCTTGCCGTTCACTTCGACCGTGGTGTTGCGGCGCACGAGTGGTGCCTCGTCGTCACCAGCGGCCGGGGCGACGGGCGCTTCGACACCCGAGAGGTCGAGCACTTCTTCCACCCACTTGGTGGAGTGGGTGACAGCGGCGAAATCAGGATGGCGCAAGATGGCGATGTCGGCCGGGATCGTGGTGGCCACACCTTCCACGACCATCTCTTCGAGAGCGCGGATGGTGCGAGCGATCGCCGTCGGACGATCCTTGCCCCACACGATGAGCTTGCCGACCAAGTTGTCGTAGTACTGGCTGATCTCGTCACCAGCTTCGTACCCCGAATCGAAACGCACACCGAAACCGTCGGACGTCGACAGCTTGGTGATTGGTCCGGGCGAGGGGAGGAACTTGCCGCCGGCTGGATTCTCGGCATTGATACGGATCTCGATGCCGTGCCCGTAGCGACGTGCAGCGACCTGCTTCTGCGTCATGGGCAGCTTCTCGCCGCCGGCGACGCGGATCTGCCATTCGACGAGATCGATACCGGTGATCACCTCGGTGACCGGATGCTCCACCTGCAGACGAGTGTTCATCTCGAGGAAGAAGAACTCGCCGTCCTGATAGATGAATTCGACAGTGCCGGCGTTGAAGTAGCCGACGGCCTTGGCGGCCTTCACTGCGGCTTCACCCATGGCATCTTCCACACCGTCGGGCAACGCCGGAGCCGGAGCTTCTTCCACGAGCTTCTGGTGGCGACGCTGCGCCGAGCAGTCGCGGGTGCTGACCCACACGTAGTTGCCGTGCTGGTCGCCCACCAACTGCACTTCCACGTGACGCGGCCACGTGAGGTATTTCTCGACGTAGATCTCGTCACGGCCGAAGAAGGCCTTTGCTTCGCGCTGTGCCGAATCCATGGCGTCTTGCACGTCGGCCGCCGAATGAACGACTTTCATACCGCGACCGCCGCCGCCGAAGGCTGCCTTGATCGCAATTGGCCAGCCGAAGTCTTCGCCGAACTTGCGAATCTCATCGGAGGTGGTGACGAATTCGGTGGTGCCGGGCACGATCGGAGCGCCACCGCGCAACGCTGCCTTACGGCTCGACACCTTGTCGCCCATCTCACGAATGGCGTCACCGGGAGGTCCGATGAAGGCCACACCCATCTCGGTGATGGCGTCGGCGAAGTCGGCATTCTCCGAGAAGAATCCGTAGCCGGGGTGCACGCCGTCGGCGCCGCTCTTACGAATGGCGTCGAGGATGGCCTCAGTGTTCAGGTAACTCTCGGCCGCCGTCTGACCCCCGAGTGCGTATGCCTCGTCGGCCAGTCGCACGTGAAGGGCATTGCGATCGAGCTCGGAGTACACCGCGACGGTGGCGATACCCATCTCTCGGGCGGCCCGGATGACCCGGACGGCGATCTCACCTCGGTTGGCGATCAGGATCTTTGTGAGGGGTTTGGGGGTCACTTTGGCTGGCACAAGTGACAATGTTGGTCTATGGAACCTGGTGACGCCACACTCGGTGACCCGACTCCCCAGGTCGTCGGCCACTGGGTTCTGCATCACGTGGCCACCACCGGGAGCACGAACGCCGATCTGTGGGCCATGGCCGAGGCCGCAGCACCCGACCGCACGGCCCTCCGAGCCGATCACCAGACCTCCGGCAAGGGTCGCCTCGACCGTCGATGGGAGGCGCCGGCAGGCGAAAACCTCCTGCTCAGCCTGCTTTTTCGTGAGATTCCCGAGGATCCGGGAACCCTCGTGCACGCCGTTGCCGTGGCAGCGTCTCGGGCGTGTGAGGAGGTGGCGGGTGTCGATCCGACCCTCAAATGGCCGAACGATCTGCTCGGGGCTGATGGAACCCGCAAGATGGCCGGGATCTTGGCTCAGGCCGGTCCGATCTCGGGGTCACGTCCTTCCTTCGTGATCGTCGGCCTCGGACTCAACGTGAACTGGTCACCCGACGACGCCACCTCGTTGTCAGGTGAAGCCGGCGGTCGGCCCGTCATCGTGGGCGACGTGTGTCGGGCGGTACTCGAGCAACTCGACGACTTGATGACGTGGTCAGCAACACGTCTGCACGACGAATATCGACGCCGGCTCGGAACACTCGGACGAGAAGTGCGCGTCGAGGTGAACGCGGAGGAAACCGTGGAAGGGCGCGCACTCGACGTGGAAACCGATGGTCGACTCGTCGTTCTCGATCGCTGCGGTGTGACGCATCGATTTGCGGTTGGCGACGTCGTGCACGTTCGGACAACTAACTTCGAAGCGTGACGGATCGCCGATCTCGTAAGCGCTTTGCGCCCGGACTGAACGTCATCACTCTCGGTCTGTTCTTCCTCGTGGTGTCGGCGGTCGGGCTCTTCGTGGCGACCCGTCAACAGGAAGCGAATGTCGAACGGGTCGGCGAACTCGATGGAGTGATGACCGACAGTCAGAGTTCGTTCGTCAACTATCTCTTGGTCGGTAGCGACACCCGTGAAGGAGCCGATCCGAACAGCGTCGACTACGGCGGAATCGGCGACACCACTGACACCGGCGGGAATCGCAGCGACACGATCATCGTGCTGCACATCGACAACGACCGCGACACGGCGTCGATCATGTCGATTCCGCGCGACTTGTGGGTCGACATACCGGGTTACGGACTCGACCGAGTGAACGCGGCGTACACGCACGGCCCCGATGTTCTCGTGCAAACCGTTCAGACTTCGCTCGGTGTTCCGATCAATCACTACATCGAAGTCGACTTCTTCTCGTTCAAAGACATCATTGGCGCGCTCGGTGGTGTCGACCTGTGTTTCGAACATCCCACCCGCGACCTCAACACCGGTCTGTGGATCGGGGAGCCTGGTTGCTACAACCTTGGGCCGGTCATGTCGCTCGCCTACGCGCGTAGTCGGTATTACGAAGTGAATCGCACAGGGGAGTGGGAGGTCGACGGCAGCGCCGACCTCGGGCGAGTGATCCGCCAGCAGAAGTTTCTGCAGGCCGCAGTGGCCAAGGCGGCTCAGCAGATGGCGTCAAACCCGTTGCGGGCCAGCGACCTGATCAACGCCGCGGTCGGCTCGCTGCGGGTCGACCCGGGAACCAATCTCGTGGAATCGGCCGAATTTCTGCGCCCGCTGGCCGCCGGTGGCCTGGCCCGCTACACCTTGCCCACGTTCCCCGAAGAGATCGGCGGGAAGTCGGTGCTGGTGCTTGGCGCCGAAGCGCCCAACGTGCTTCGTTACTTCGCGGGGCTGGATGAACCGCCCCTGCCGAGCGGCTGAGGGTCGCCTTTGGCTGTCTGCTCGGACTGGCAGAATGAGGTGAGTCGCAGTAGTTGCGGCCTATCTCGCTCATGAAAGCTCTCATCCTCGCCGGCGGAGCCGGGACTCGGCTGCGGCCTATCACCCATACGAGTGCCAAACAGCTCGTACCGGTGGCCAACAAGCCGATCCTGTTCTACGGGATCGACGCCATGGTGTCGGCCGGTATCACCGAAATCGGCGTCATTGTCGGCGACACCCGAGCCGAAGTGATGGCGGCCCTCGGTGATGGTTCGGCTTTCGGCGCCCACATCACATTCATCCCGCAGGACGCGCCGCTGGGGCTCGCGCACTGCGTACTCATCGCCAGCGACTTCTTGGGTGACGACGACTTCGTCATGTATCTCGGCGACAACCTGCTCGAACAAGACCTGGCCGCTTTCGTGCGAGCGTTCGAAGAGGCACGTGGCTCTGCCGAGCCTCCGGCCGCGCAAATCTTGTTGAAGCAGGTTCCCGATCCGCATCGCTTCGGGATCGCCGAACTCGATGCATCGGGCAACGTGGTGCGGCTGGTGGAGAAGCCGGCCGATCCGCCCACCGATCTTGCGCTAGTGGGTGTGTACCTGTTCGATCGCACGATCAACGACGCTGTGCGCGCCATCGCCCCGTCGGGTCGTGGTGAACTCGAGATCACCGATGCCATCCAGTGGCTGGTCGACCAAGGTCAGCGGGTCCGCTGCGAATTGCTCACTGGCTGGTGGATCGACACCGGCAAACTCACCCCATTGCTCGAAGCGAACCGCCTGCTGCTTGACGTGATCGATCCGCGTATCGACGGCGACGTCGACGAGGCCTCGTCGATCGACGGACGAGTGGTGGTGGAAGCCGGTGCTGTGGTTCGCAACTCCACGTTGCGCGGCCCGCTCGTGATCGGTGCCGGTGCCACGATCACCGATTCGTTCATCGGCCCGTACAGCGCCATCGGCAACGGCTGCGAAGTGATTCACAGCGAGATCGAGCACTCGGTGATCATGGAACGCAGTCGCATCGTCGACATTCCGCGTCTCGAAGACAGCTTGATCGGTAAGGAGGCCGAGGTGGTGCGCTCGGGCCGCAAGCCCCGTGCCCTACGGTTGATGGTCGGCGACCATTGCCAGATCGACACGGAGTGACATGCCCACCCAAGCCGAGAGCGTCATCGAAAGCGACCTGATCGCCGGAGTCTGGGTCGTCACGCCGCTCATTCATGGCGACGATCGCGGTCGTTTCGTCGAGACGTACCGGCGTGAATGGATTCCGGGTGCCCGCGAGATGATCCAGACCAATCGGTCCGACAAGTCGGCTGGCGCGCTAGTGGGGTTGCACTACCACCTCCACCAGGCCGACTACTGGTACGTGGTTGCCGGGAAGATGCGCGTGGTTCTGCACGATCTACGAGCCGGCGGCCCGACCGACGGTGCAACACAGACCATCGATCTCGACGCCCGTGAGCACAAGGGCGTGTACATCCCGCCCGGTGTGGCACACGGTTTCTCGGCTCTCACCGACCTCACCATGACCTATCTCGTCGACGGCTACTACAACCCGGCCGATGAACTCGGTGTGGCCTGGGACTGCCCGGATGTGGCGGCCGATTGGGGAGTGGCCGAGCCGGTCATGTCGGAGCGCGACCGCACCAATCCGCGCCGAGCCGACATTCCCGAGGGTGCGCGGCCCCGCTGGCCGATGCGCACATGAAACTCTTCGTGACCGGTGCGGCCGGATTCATCGGGTCGAACTACGTGCGGTGGTTACTTGCCAACACCGATCACGAGCTGACGATCTTCGACAAGCTCACCTACGCCGGCAACATGGAGAGCATCCGCGACCTCGTTGACGACCGCCGCTGCCGCTTCGTGCAAGGCGACATCTGCGAGGCCGATGCCGTGCTCGACGCCATGCGGGGCCACGATGCTGTCGTCCACTTCGCGGCCGAAAGCCACGTCGACCGATCGATCGTCGACCCGTATGCCTTCGTGCGCACGAACGCCTTCGGCACCAATGTGATGTGCGACGTGGCGCGTCAGGTGGAAGTGCAACGTTTCCTGCACATCAGCACCGACGAGGTCTACGGATCGATCGACGTCGGATCGTTCACCGAGACCGATCGTCTGGGGCCACGCTCGCCGTATGCGGCCTCGAAGGCCTCCAGCGATCTGATCGCCTTGTCGTACGTGACCACCTACGGCTTGCCGGTCGTCGTGACTCGGTGCTCCAACAACTTCGGCCCGTACCAGTTCCCCGAGAAGCTGATTCCGCTCTTCACCACCAACTTGCTCGACGGCAAGCAGGTGCCGTTGTACGGCGACGGCGGCAACGTGCGCGACTGGATCCACGTCGAAGACCACAATCGGGCCGCCCATCTGGTGCTCGAGAAGGGTGACGTCGGCGAGGTGTACAACATCGGCGCTCACAACGAGATCACGAATCGCGAGATCACCTACCGACTCCTCGAGTTGTGTGGACGCGACGAATCGTTCGTGAAGCCGGTGGCCGATCGCCTCGGCCACGACCGGCGCTACTCGGTCACCATCGACAAGATCACGGCTCTCGGTTGGAGGATGCAACGCTCGTTCGAGGAGTCGCTCGCCGAAACCGTCGACTGGTATCGCAGCAACCGGGCGTGGTGGGAGCCGTTGAAGGCTCGTGCCGGACTCTGACATGTCGGGCTCGCCCATGCGCGTTCTGGTCACCGGAGCCAAAGGTCAACTCGGCCACGACGTGATGGCGTCTTGGGGAGCAGCCGGCGATGAACTGCTCGGTACCGATCTCGACGAACTCGATATCACCCGCCGCGACCAGGTGCACGACCTGTTGGTGGCCTGGCGGCCCGACGTCGTGGTCAACTGCGCGGCCTGGACGGCTGTCGACGCGTGCGAGGCCGACTCCGAGCGGGCTCATCTGGCCAACGGTTTCGCCGTACGTTGGGTGGCCGAGGCCTGTGACGCGATCGGAGCGCGACTCGTGCACATCAGCACCGACTACGTGTTTGACGGAACGAAGAGTTCGCCCTATGGCGAGAGCGACGAGCCGAATCCGCAGTCGGTGTATGGCGCGTCGAAACTCATGGGGGAGCGCGAAGCTCTGGCCATCGGTGACGCGGCCACCGTGGTGCGCACGTCGTGGGTGTGCGGCGCGCATGGCTCGAACATGGTGCGCACCGTGCAGCGACTGGTGGCCGAGAACATTCCCATGTCGTTCGTGACCGATCAGGTGGGACACCCCACCTTCACGGCCGATTTGGCACCGGCGCTCCGCCGGATCGTCGTCGAGCGGGTGTCAGGCCTCGTGCACGTGACCAATCAGGGGGCGGTCAGCTGGTACGAGTTCGTGCGTGAAGTGGTCCGACAACTCGGCGCCGATCCCGATCGGGTGAAGCCGATCACCAC
>RFSV01000072.1 GCA_009923785.1 Acidimicrobiia bacterium
GGTGTTGGGGTGGCGAGCCGTGCGGGGACTCGATCAGATCATCGAGTCGGCCTACCGCTGGCACTCCCGTCAGACCTGAACCTCTTCGTCGCTGAGGCGTTGGCGATCGAGCCAACCGAGCAGCACCGCCATGGCCCGCGGATCGTGACGCAGACGGTGCCCTCCCCCGTCGAACACGCGCATTTCGGCCGCACCGTGTGCTTCGGCCAATTGGCGGGTGTCGCTCGCCGGCACGCTCTCGTCGTCCTCGCCGTGCAACAACAACAGCGGACGAGGTGCGAACACACCAGCTGCCGTCACCGGACGGAACGCTCGTAATTCGCGCGACCACTTGTCGACATCGGACGGAAACCGCGGTGTGCGAATGGCGCCGACGGCTCGACAGTGCTCCAGGAACTTACGAGGCTGTGCGGCCCAGTCGTCGAAATCGGCGCGGGCGCCCAAGAGTGCACACCCACGAATACGCGGATCGTCGGCCGCAACACACAGCGCCAGCGAACCACCCGTGTTCGCCCCCACCAACCAGATGCCAGTCGGATGCGCCTCGTCGATGAGGTGCTCGATCGCGGCGCGCAGGTCGTCGACCCAACCCTGCAGCGAGAAGTCGCCTTCACTCTCTCCGCAGCCGCGGAAGGTGAAGCTCATGGCGGCGAAGCCGACCTCGTTCGCGATGCGATCGATGAGTTCGGGGAAGGTGACCGCCGACTGGCGGGCGTCGAACGATGCGAACGGGAAGGAATGGCAGATGATGAGGCCGGGCAGGGGCCCGTCGATTCCGGCGGGTCGCGCTAGGTACCGGGGAATCCGAAGACCCGACGATTCGAACTGACCGTTGCTCAGCATCTACGCACGCGGCTTGCGATGGCGACGGCGCTTGCCTGGTGTGGCGAGGGTGTAGCCGCGGTTACGGGCCTCGGCCAACGTGTCGGGCCCGAAGCACAGGCCCACCTCGGCGTCGACGATCTCGTCGACCACGGCCTGGTCGGTCCACTCGTCGAGGTCGTACACCAACTGGGTGCGCTTGTCGCCGAGGAACCGGGTGTGCTCGAACTTCACGGGCCGTTCCATGGCCCTTCACGGTACTACGGTCGGCTTCACCGACGCAGGTCTGGCAGGAGGGTCCATGGCGAGTCGAGTCGAGCGAGTCGAGTTCTTCTTCGACCCCATGTGCCCGTGGGCGTACCAGACGTCGCTGTGGATTCGCGAGGTTCGCCGCCTCACCGGGCTCACGATCGACTGGCGCTTCGCCAGCCTGGAGGAGTTCAACCGGCCCGAGGGCAAACGTCATCCGTGGGAGCGTGAGATCGGCTATGGCTGGACACCGCTTCGGGTGGCCGCACTGTTACGACGCCATTCGATGGACGCCTGCGATGCCTGGTATCTCGCCTGCGGGCGCGCCTTGCACGAAGAAGGTCGGCGGCCCCACGAAGCGGACGTGGCGCGCGAATTGCTCGCGTCGATCGGCGAATCGGCGTCGGTATGGGACCAAGCATTGGCCGATGCGACCACACATGACGACGTGCGCGCCGATCACGAACGTGCCGCCTCGCAGTACGCCGGGTTCGGCGTGCCGATCATCGTGTTTCCACCCGCCGACGATCTCGACACGTCGATCTCGGGCACCGAAGGCCGAGCCGTATTCGGGCCCGTGGTGGCCCCAGCTCCCATGGGTGACGAGGCACTCGCCCTCTGGGATCTCACCGTTGCCTACACGCGAGTGCGCGGTTTGTACGAGATCAAGACACCGAAGACCGACGCCGACATGGAACACATCCAACGCGCCTTCACCCCGTATCTCACCGGCCGCAGTTGGCAGTCGGTGCAGAACCCGGCCCGCTGACGTTCACCCGAAGGAGACCACCATGCCCATCCCCCACGACACCATCGCCGCCCTCGGCCAGTGCTTCGCCTCGATCACGTCACTGGGCGACGACCTGACCGAGTCGGAGTGGAAGACCGCGACCGACTGCCCGGGTTGGAGCGTGCAGGACAACCTGTCACACCTCATCGGTATCGAGCGCATACTCGAAGGGTTGTCTCCCACGACGCACAAGGCGGCACCGGCCGATCATGTGAAGAATCCGATCGGTGAGGCCAACGAGAACGAGATCGACGTACGGCGTCCGCTCAGAGGTGCCGATGTGCTGAAGGAATGGAAGGAAATCTCGACGCAGCGGATGGCGACACTCCGCAGCGCCGACGTTGCTTATTTCGACGAGTCGGCGATGACACCCACCGGACCCGGCACCGTAGGTGACTTCTTGTCAATTCGCGTTCTCGACTCATGGGTGCACGAACAAGACATGCGTCGGGCGGTGAGTAAGCCTGGCAACTTGGGAGGCCCCGCCGCCGAGCACACGGTCGACCGACTCATGCGCACGGTGCCGATCGTCGTGGGCAAGCGGGCCGGCACACCAGAGGGCGCGAGTGTGGTGATCGACGTGACCGGCGACGTGACGCGCCACGTGGTGTGCATGGTGACGGGAGGACGTGCGGCCGTGGTGGCCGATGAACCCACTACTCCCCTCGCTCACATCACGATGGACGTGGAGACGTTCGTGATGTTGGCAACCGGTCGCGCGACCGCCGAGGCGATGGAGTCACGAGTGACCTACGCCGGCGATGTCGAGCACGGTCGCAAGGTGACCGGCGCTCTCAACATGATGATCTGATGTCGGTCAGGCAATCAATCAGCGGTGGCTGTCGGCCCCACGGCGCCGATGGCGTCGAAGTAGGCCAGGTGCGCATCGACGACGTTCACCACGTCTACGTCGTCGAGTAGTTCGACACCCATCGTCTCGGCTTCACCCAATAGGTGGGCAATGAGCGCCTCTTCGGTGATCACGAGTTCGTCGTCGATGTGTTGTGGCTTGTCGATCACGTCGACGGGCAGGAGTCCGCGGGCATGCATCCAGTTGAGATGCATGACGAGCAACTGTTGGAGCTCGTCGAGAGTGAGACGAGCCTGCGTGTCGGCGGGTAGGCATTCGGCCACGAACGACACCGCCTGATCGACTTGGTAGGCGGCACGAGGGGCGACGGCGTCGAGGCGCCGGGCTTCACGACCAATCGTGAGAGCGGCCGTGAGAAACACGATCACCCCAGCGACAACCCAGTACACCCACATCGAGTGTCACGCTAGTCGTGTCATTGAATCGGAGTCATGACGCGACACTGCCGGGGCACCACCACCATGATCGGTGACGGCACCCCGGCAGTGACAACAACTCAGATGCCGATGCGCTGGGCGAGCAGCTCGCGGTGGTAGGTCGGGTCACCGAAGAGGAGCTCCGACGACTTCGCCCGCTTGAAGTACAGGTGAGCCGGGTGCTCCCAGGTGAAGCCGATGCCACCGTGGATCTGAATGTTCTCGGCGGTGGCGTGGAAGTACGCCTCTGAGCAGTAGGCCTTAGCGAGCGAGGCGACCGACGGCAGTTCGTCGTTCATCTCGCTGGCGCACCACATGCCGTAGTACGCAGCCGACTTGGCCGACTCGACCTCGAGCAACATGTCGGCGCATTTGTGCTTGATCGCCTGGAACGAACCGATCGGACGACCGAACTGCACGCGCACCTTGGCGTACTCGACAGCCATCTCGAGCACCTTCTGCGCTCCACCCACCTGCTCGGCGGCGAGGCCGACAGCGGCGAGATCGAGAACGCTCGTGAGCACCTTCCAACCATCACCTTCGGTGCCGATGAGTTCGGCCGGCGTGTTGTTGAACTCGAGCTTGGCCTGCTTGCGCGTCTGGTCCATCGTGCTGAGTGCCGTGCGGGTGAGGCCCGATGCGTTGCCGTCGACAGCGAACAGGCTCGTGCCCTTGCCGGTCTTGGCGGCGACGATGATGAGGCCGGCGGTGTGTCCGTCGAGAACGAACATCTTGGTACAACGACGAGCCACTGCCCGACGCCTGCATGGTGATGCCGCTCTCGTCCCACTTGCCCGAGGGCTCGGTGAACGCAAGCGTGGCGATCGTCTCGCCCGAGGCGATGCCGGGGAGGTACTTCTTCTTCGCGGCCTCGTCACCCGACTGGAGCAACGTGTTGGCGGCGAGCACGACGGTCGAGAAGTACGGAGCGCACAGCAACGCGCGGCCCATCTCTTCGAGCACGACGCCGAGTTCGACGTACGAGTAGCCCGAGCCGCCGAACTCTTCGGGGATGTGCAGACCCTGCAGACCCATCTGCTCACCCATCTGCGACCACACGGCAGCGTCGAAACCGTTGTCGGTTTCCATCTGCTCGCGCACGGCCGTCTCGGCACTCTTGGCCTCGAGGAACGAGCGGACTGTCTTGCGGAGTTCTTCCTGTTCTTCGGAAAATGCAAAATTCATGACGTCATATTGGGGTGCCGTCGGGGCCCCGCCCAAGTCAAAGTGTGTACACACATGTACGCATTGATGCGCCTGGTCGACTACCCTGCCCTCCATGGCCTCTCACGTGGGGATTCGTCAGTTGCGGTCCGACGTCGCCGCCGCCGTGCGCCGAGCCGGAGCTGGCGAGCACATCGTGGTCACGGTGGGCGGCCGTCCGGTGGCATCGCTCGGTCCATTGGCCGCCGCCGACGGCGTAGTGCGCCTCGACGATCTGGTGGCGCGCGGACTCGTGATCGCTCCCCGACGTGCCGGAGCCTGGACTCCCCCGACACCGGTCCCGGTATGGAGCGGTTCGCGCATCGACCGACTCCTGCGCGAGATCAGATGACCGTCTACCTCGACACCTCGGCGTTGGTCGCTGTCACCGTCGACGGTGCCGCACGAAACGTCGTGATCGACGCACTCGAACACGACACCGACTGGTGTTCGTCGGCGCTGTCGATCGGCGAGGCGATGGCGCTCGTCGCACGACTCACCGACGAAGAGGTGTTGCAGAACGATCTCGAAGATGCCGTGCGGCTGTTGTGGGATCGCATGGCCGTCGTGCCGGTGGATCAGCTGTGTCTCGATCGCGCAGCACGCATCACGCGCGAGCAACCGGTGAAGATCGCCGACGCGATTCACCTCGCCGCGGCCGATCGACTCCCCCGGCCGATCACGTTCGTCACCTTCGATCCGGCACAGATTCCGGTGGCTCTGTCGATGGGATTCGACGTCGCGTCGACCTGATGTGTCTTCGCCAATCAGGCGAAGGGGAAGTCGACACCGGATTTGATGGCGTCTTGCAAGGCATCGATCAAGGTCGCGATATCTACCCAGTCAGGGTTACCCGGATTGATGAAGGGCGGCGCAAGTCCGACCGATTCCTGAATATTCACACCTGATCGCAGACGGTCGGCGAGAAATGCGAACTCGTCGGTCGACAACGACGTACGCACCGATTCGCGCATCACCTTGGCCAAGTCGGGAAACTTGAGAAGCACCTCGCTGCCCGAGGTCTGAGCGGCCAGTTGTTCGAGCAGGTGTCGCTGGCGGCCCATCCGGCTGTAGTCACTGTCAGCGGCACGTGAGCGCACGTAGCCGAGGGCGAGCGTGCCGTCGAGCTGCACCTCGCCCGGGCCGATCAGATCGGGGTATCGATACTTCGCTCCTGGCACGTTGCCCGGCATAGGTATGCGCTTGTCGAGCGTGACGGTCACTCCCCCGAGTGCGTCGATCAAATCGAGGAAACCTTGCATGTTCACCAGCACGTAGTCATGGATGGTGACGTTCATCGAGTGGGCGATACCCGAAGCAAGGGCGATCGCCTCCGGAGCGAGGTCACCCCGCAGGTATTGCGCCGCGATATCGGGATGGGCGTACACGTAGGGGTACACCGCGTTAGTGAGATCGTCGAAGCCGCGCGGGAACTCGTCGTGCATGGGCGAACCATCAGGGAACTCGAGTCCACGCAAGTTTCTCGGAATCGAAATCATGGCGATACGTCCCGAGTCGCGATGCACCGACACCAAGATCATCGTGTCGGTACGAAGGGCCCAACGGCCCGGGCCTTCGTCGCCACCCAGAAGAAGAATGTTGTGGAACTCGTCGCCATCACCGGCCGAAGCACCGATACTCGAAAACGCCAGCGGATCCGAACCACCCGATGTGACGAAGACGTCGTTGATCACGTCGGTGAGTTGGTCGGCGCGCACCACCGAGAAACCGGCCGGAAAGGCGACGACCAACGTGCCGAAAACCGCGACGAACGATGCCAACCGCTTGCGAGTGCCCGGATGGCGATTGTTGATCACCTCGATCACAGCGACGAGCCGTGTGAGCACGAAAAGCGCACAAAGGATCTGCACGATCAAAAGAACCGTGGTGTCGAGAACCAGACTCGTGATGCGATCGCGGCGCACGTAACCAACGACCACCGCGGCGATCGGCGCCAGTACACCGAAGAAGAGAAGCAACCACGACACCAGGCGTCGTCGCATGAACGATGGGGCGCCGGGCACGATCAGCGACGCGATCACGGCGCGAGTGGGCCCGCGCTTTACGGCCGTCTGCTCCGTTTCTCCCGTTTCAGGAATCGGATGTGCAAGGTCGGCAGTGGGTGAACCTGGCGCGGGCGGCGGCAGGTTCTGCCAATCGGAATCACCGGGGGGTGTGGTCACGGCGACACGCTAGGAGAAGCATCACTCCAAGTGGTGTCGTCCCCTCGGTTCTCGACGAACTCTTGACCTGTTCCAGATGGGAGACTGGTGCTATGGCACAGCCCAACACTCTCCATTGGCACGATTCCTCGGTCGAGGTACACAAGTTGGTGGTCGGCCCCTACGACAACAACGTGTTCGTCGTTCGATGCCACCAGACCGGCGACGCCGTTCTCATCGACGCCGCCAACGAGCACGAGAAGTTGCTTGAGTTGTGCTCAGCGCTCGGCGTGAAGCGAGTGCTCGAAACTCACGGTCACCACGACCACATTCAGGCCGTCCCAGCCATGCGCGAGGCTGGATTCGAAGTCGCCGTCACTGCACTGGATGCGCCGATGCTCGCCGAGGTGGGATACGACGTGTTTCTCGATCACGACGACGTCGTCGAGGTGGGGCGGCTACGCCTTCGTGCCATTCACAACCCCGGTCACACGCCGGGCTCGATCTCGTTCCACGTGGAAGGCACACCGTTGCTCTTCACCGGCGACACCTTGTTCCCGGGAGGACCAGGCGCCACCAAGTTCCCGGGTGGATCGTTCGAGACCATCATCTCGTCGATCGACGACTTGCTGTTCCCCTTCCCCGATTCGACGATCGTGCTGCCCGGACACGGTACCGACACGACGATCGGTGTCGAGCGGCCGCACCTGCAGGAGTGGGTCGACCGTGGTTGGTGAGCCGTTGCGCTACGACGAACGTCCGCCCGACCACACCCCCATTCACACGTCAGAACTGCCTGCCACGCCCGTGCGCGATCGCAACATCGTGGCCACGGCGTGGATCGAAGCTCCTGCTGAACTGCTCGCTCTCGGCGCCGATCTGCCCGGATCACCGGTTGCCGAATACAAGCGACGTATCAAACGGTGGCTGTTGTGGCGCGCCGGCCCGGCCACCGATGCCGACGCCCGGTATTGGGCGTGCGATACCGACGACTTCACCCGACAGTTCGTTTTCCGCTTGTTTCCGGACGGCTCCGGCGACGGGGTAGGCCCGAGTGGAACTCGTCACGAACGCTTCCGCCCGTGGAAAGAAGACCTCCGTGATTCGTAGTGTGAACCCATGGCCATGACCTCGGGAGCGCGTTTGGGTGGCATGGTTCCGTCGGCCGAGGCCTTCGCTCCGGGTCGAACGACGGAATGGGTGCAGTCCGACGGGCGACTGCAGTCCGATGTGCGCGCTGAAGTTCGTCGTATTCCGTCGTGGCGCAACGCCCTATCGGTCGTGTCGGTGTACACGCAGACGATCGGTCTCGTCATGTTTGCGGTCTGGGCCGGACCGTGGGCGTGGCTACCCGTCTTCGTGCTGATGGGCCGCGCTCATGCGCAGTTCGCCTCGTTGATGCACGAAGCCGCGCATCGATTGTTGTTCCGCAACAAGCGTGCCAATGATCTCGCCGGTCGCTGGCTCATCGGATATCCAGCCCTCACCAACAC
Source organism: Acidimicrobiia bacterium (assembly GCA_009923785.1). Lineage (GTDB taxonomy): Bacteria > Actinomycetota > Acidimicrobiia > Acidimicrobiales > Ilumatobacteraceae > Casp-actino8. The sequence continues at coordinate 8,007 of RFSV01000072.1, forward strand.
CGATGCCTACCGACGTGTGCACATGGCGCATCATCGTGAAGAGTTCGGCCCCGAAGAACCCGACATTCCGCTGTACGCGAATTACCCGATCACGACGGCGAGTTTCCGACGCAAGCTGTGGCGCGACGCCTCAGGACGAACCGGGTTGCGACTACTACGCAACCAGTTGGCGGGCATCTCCAGCCCGGTGGAGGTCGTGCGACATACATTGCTGAAGATCCTTCTCGTGCAGGCGGTGCTCATCGCCGTGTCGATCGTGCTCGGCGTGTGGTGGGTGTACCCGCTCTTCTGGTTGGCGCCGTATCTCACGGTCTGGCGCGTGATCAATCGCCTGCGATCGGTGGCCGAACACGGCGGACTCATGGCGTCGAAGGATCGGCGAGTGGCCACCCATTCAGTCGCCCAGCACTGGCTGCCACGTTTCTTCCTCGTGCCGTTCAACATCGGCTTCCATCTGGCGCATCATGTGGACGCCGGTGTTCCGTTCCGCAATCTGCCCCGGTTTCACCAGATGCTCGTCGAGTCCGGATACGTGTCCTCGTCGTATGAGTACTCGTCATACCGGGGCTTGTGGTCGGCACTGCACAGCTGACACCGGCCACCGAGGAATTTGCACTACGGCCATAGGGATAATCCAGGGTCGCTTCTAGACTCGGGTCCCGTG
>RFSV01000073.1 GCA_009923785.1 Acidimicrobiia bacterium
ATGAGTGTGAAGAACGTGAGCGACGCACGACGTGTAGCGGTGGTGTCGAGCTTCACCATGTTTTTCGAGATCGGAGCCACGGTGAGTGGTCTGCTACTCGGCGGAGTGGGAGAACTCTTGGGTAAACGATCGATCTTCATCGGTGGATCGATGTTCGCCGCCATGGGCCTTGTCGCACTGTTGTCGACACGACGTTCACCATCGGAACCGGTGCTGTCAGTGACTGGTGGTTGAGGACTCTCCGGGTTGCATGGCCGAGTTGGAGCGCAGGGGGCGGGCCGGAACTCGGAAGGCGATGAGCGCAGCGACGAAGATGACCGGGACCGCTGCCCAGAACACGATGGTGATGGCATCGGTCATCACGCCGAGGGCCAAGGTTTTTTGTTCGCTCGGCAAGTCGGCGATGGCAGTCGGCCGACGGATGAGCGACTCGTCGATTCGGCCCGAGATTCGCGAGTTGAAGAGAGCCCCGTAAGCAGCGAGACCGATCACCCCACCGAGTGAGCGCATGAACAGGACGAGTGACGATGCGGTTCCCATCTCGTGCGGTTGAACGGCGTTCTGTACGGCCAGGGTTCCGGTGGGCATGAGTGCTCCGAGACCAAAACCGATCAAAGCCGAGCCGATCATGGCCACGACGATGTAGCCATCGCCAGGCCCGAGTGTGGTCAGGACGAGAAGCGCGAGGAGCGTCATGATCGTGCCGAAGGGTGGCCACACCTTGTACGAGCCGGTCTTCGATGTACGACGCCCGATGAGCGTCGCCGAGAAGGCAACCGACACGGCGAGCGGTGTGAGCAACAGTCCAGAGTTGGTAGGAGACACTCCGGTGACGCTCTGTAGGTACAAGGGCAGGAAGGCATTCGTGCCGTAGAACACGGTGCCGACGAGGAACATCATGGGAATGACGGTGCGTACGACGTCGATCGTGAACATCGACATTGGAATGATCGGCTCTGGGGCCTTCATTTCCCACTTCACGAAGACCACGGCTCCAATTGCTGTCACGAGGACGAGACCGAGGGTCGAGACGTGGAGCCACCCATTCTCTTCACTGGCCCACGCGAGAGCGAGGATGAGCGATGCGACCGACAGGACGAGAAGGAAGGCCCCGAAATAATCGACCTTGCGCTGCACTCTGTTGAACGGAAGCCGAAGTGCACGATCGGTGATTGCGAGGGCGATGAGGCCGAGCGGGAGGTTGATGAGGAAGATCCAGCGCCAGCTCGTGTTGTCGACGATGAATCCGCCGATGAGCGGTCCGATCACACTCGTCACGGTGAACACGCTCGTGATGAATCCGACGTAGCGTCCGCGGTCTCGCGGCGCGACGACGTCGCCGATGATGGCGAACGACAGCGAGAAGAGTCCACCCCCGCCGATTCCCTGCACGCCGCGCGAGAGAATCAGTTGCCACATGTTCTGCGAGATTCCGCACAGCAGCGATCCGACGACGAACGAGATGATCGCGATCTGGAAAAGAAGGCGACGTCCGTAGAGGTCGGAGAGTTTGCCGAACAGCGGTGTCGACGCGGTCTGAGTGAGGAGGTAGGCAGTTCCGACCCAGGCGTACGACTTCACTCCGCCGAGTTCCCCGACGATGGTGGCGAGTGCCGTGTTGATGATCGTGCCGTCGAGGGCCGACAAGAACATGCCGGCCATGACACCGCCAAAGATCGTGTAGATCTGCTTCTTCGACAGTTCAGGGGTGGGGGTGGGGGCGAGGTTGGACATCACGTTCTCCAGTAGTTGTACCGTACAACGAAAGCCGCCGAACTCCGCAGTTCTCCGATGGGCCAAGATGTGACATGCCACTGAACGCTGTTCCCGATCTCGTGCGGAGAACCGTCGACTCACCGGTCGGGCCGTTGGTCCTGGTGGCCTCGGCCACCGGTTTGCGGGCGGTCGACTTCGGCATCGATCCTCGACGGGAGTCGATACCAGTCGGGCCGTCCGCCATTCTCGACGAGACCGAGCGTCAGTTGGCCGAGTACTTCGACGGCGAGCGTCTCGACTTCGACCTGCCCCTCGAGCCCGAGGGAACGCCGTTCCAGTTGTCGGTGTGGCAGGTGCTCCACACCATTCCGTATGGCGAGACCATCTCGTACGGCGAACAAGCTCGTCGTTTGGGCGATGCCAAGAAGGCGCGGGCGGTCGGCGGGGCGAACGGTCGCAACCCGTTGCCGATCGTCGTGCCGTGTCACCGAGTGATCGGTGCGTCGGGTGCGCTCACGGGCTTCGGCGGTGGCGTACCCATCAAGGAGTCGTTGTTGCGGCTCGAGCGAGAGGTGGTGTCGTGCGTCTCCCGGTGAGAGGTTCGAGCGACGACCCGCGACTGTCGGAATTGTTCGCCAAAGGATTGACCGGCCCGGAGGGTGATCCTCTCAACATCTTTGGAGTTCTCGGAAATCACCCCGACATGTTGAAGCGCTGGCTGGTATTCGCCACCCACGTGTTGTCGAAGAACACGTTGTCACCACGTGATCGCGAATTGTTGATCCTGCGAACCGGTTGGAATTGCGGTTCGAAGTACGAGTGGGGTCAGCACGTGGTGATCGCGCGTGAGTGCGGGATCAGTGACGACGAGATCGAATCGGTGAAGGTGGGCCCGACGGCGTCGTCGTGGTCGAGTCACGATCGCATGCTGCTCACAGCGGCCGACGAACTCCATGAGCATCAGACACTGAGCGATCACGCCTGGAACGGGCTGACGGCCACCTATTCCACCGAGCAAGTTCTCGACGTGATCGCGACGGTGGGCAACTACCACCTGGTGGCGATGTTCTTGAACAGCACCGGAGTACCGCTCGATGCCGGTGTTCCCGACGATCCCGACGTGGGTCGAATCTGAGTCAGCGGCGCTTTGCTTTGGCCGACTGTTCGCGCCGTCTGCGCGCCGCCTCTTGTTCGGCGATCTTGCGGGCCTTGCGCTGCTCACGCAGCGCGGCGCGCTCGGGGGTCTCTTCCTTCTCGAGAACCACTGGCGCAGTGGTGGTCACTTCGGCCGGCGGAAGTTTGTAATCGTCGTTGGTCTTCAGAATTCGAATGATGTGGGGTGAGGCAACGGCCTCTCCGCACACGACGGTGGCCAACATCATCTGAGTGGGCACGAGGCCGTGCTTCTTGACGACCTCGGGAAGTACCTCGAGCAGCTGTTCTTCACTCGGGTCGTCGGAGTCGTCGCCGAGCAGCTCGATGCAGTCGTTGAGACAGTCGTCGGTGAGAAGGAGCGACAGTCGTTCGAGATCACCGTTGATTCGGCCCTTGTTGGCGGTTTCTCGGATGGCGGCCACCAAGCCGGCATCGTCGAGTTCGGATCCCTTCACACTGGCGATGTGTTGGACGGCGTCTTGGTCATCCTCGTCGAGGGCCTGGTACCGCCGGACGACTTCGGCGTCGTCCAGATTGCGGAAAGCGCGATCGAGAAGGGAGAGTGCGACGAGACGGGTCTTGACCTGGTTCACAGTTGAGGAAGGCTAGCCGTGCAAATGCACGTGGACGTAGTTGTCGGTGGCGACAGAATGTCACCATGACCGATTCGTTGAAGAACCGCCTCCAGGAAGACCTCACTCTCGCCATGAAGGCGAGTGACGAACTTTCGAAGTCGACGTTGCGAATGTTGCTCGCCGCAGTGATGAACGCCGAGGTGGCTGGTAAGGAAGCCGTGACGTTGAACGACGCACAAGTGATCGCCGTGTTGCGTTCGGAGGCCAAGAAGCGAGTCGAATCGGCCGAGGTGTACGAGCAGGCTGGCCGGAACGAACTGGCCGACAAGGAGAAGGCCGAATTGTCGGTGATCGAGAAGTACCTGCCGGCCGCCATGGACGAGGCGGCATTGCGCGCCATCGTCGACGAGGAAGTTGCTACGGCCGCGGCGGGTGGTCAGTCGGGCCCGAAGGCCATGGGTGTGGTGATCAAGGCGGTGAAAGAGCGTGTCGGTGAGAGTGCCGACGGTGCAGCCATCGCTGCCGCCGTGAAGTCCGCGCTCTCCTGAAGCCGAACGCGCCAGTGGCGGCCCGGAGATCCGGACCGCCACCGACGGGGTAGGGGAGACGTCGAGGTACTGATCAGAGCGGCATCATTGCGGAGACCTTCACCTGCATGGTGTCGCTCTCGCCCAAGCGGTTGGTCGCCGTGACGGTGAGAATGTCGCCCTCGTTGACCGGCAACCCGCTGATCGTCCAGATCGAGCTGTCACCGTCGCTGCTGCCGAGCGTGGCCTGCTTGGTGATCGGCAGGCGAATCGGTCCGGTCGAGCTCGTGAAGCGAACCGTCACCGTCTCGACGTCGGCGAGGAGAAGGGTCGAACCTTCGTTCACGAAGATCGTCATCTTGTACTTCATGCCATCGGCGAACACGAGGGCTCCGTCGATCTCGGGGACCACATTGAACGTGGGCATGATCTCGGGCACGTCGAGATCCAGATCGAAGTCGAAATCGAAGTCGGGTGTCGACTCGTCATCTTCCGGTGCGACTTCTTCCTCAGGAGCTTCGGTTGCGTCGTCGGCCGGAGCGGCATCTTCTTCCGGAGCCACTGCTGAGTCCTCTTCCGGTGCGACTTCGGCCTCCGGAGCGACCGGTGCGGCCTCCTCGGGTGTGACGGTCTCAGAAGCGACAGGAGCTTCGTCGGCCGCCGGTGTGACGTCGAGTGTGATCTCGGGGAGAACGTCGGCGACGAGGCCAGGGTCGGCCTGAGCGACGGCTTCGGCGATCTTGCCGGCGTCACCGCTTTGAGCGGCAGCCAACAACAGTTCGACGAGGGCTTGCTTCTCGGTCTCGGCCGAGTTGGAGTTCTTGCCGCCGCAGGCGGCGGTTCCGGCAACGAGTCCAGCCACGGCGATGGTGGCGAGGACGGTGTTCTTGATGGTGAGGTTCTTGGTGGTCTTCATGGCGGTTGTCCTTTCGGTTGGTGTGCAACCCGTTGCTGCACACCGGACAAGAGCCATGACCCCTGGGGTCCTTACACTTTTCTGCAGGATTTCTTGAAACTTCTCGAAAGACCCCTCTGACCAGGGAGTATTCGGCCGTCGAGACGGAATAGGTGGGTCGAAGTCGACGTCAGAGAATCTGCGACAAGAAGAGTTTGGTGCGCTCTTCCTTGGGATTGGCGAAGAAATGCTCGGGAGTTCCGACTTCCACGATTTCACCCGACTCCATGAACACGAGTCGGTCGGCCACTTCGCGGGCGAATCCCATTTCGTGCGTGACGACGATCATCGTCATGCCCGAACGGGCCAGCTCTTTCATGACGTCGAGCACTTCTTTGATCATTTCGGGGTCGAGAGCCGAGGTGGGCTCGTCGAACAGCATGACGCGCGGCTCCATTGCGAGTGACCGAGCGATGGCCACGCGCTGCTGTTGACCACCCGACAACTGACCAGGGAACTTCGCCGCCTGCTCGGGAATGCCCACGCGCTCGAGAAGCTCCATCGCCTTGGCAACCGCTTCGGCCTTGGGCTTCTTGCGCACCCAGATGGGTGCGAGCGTCACGTTGTCGAGAACCGTGAGGTGCGGGAAGAGATTGAACTGCTGGAACACCATGCCGACTTCGGAGCGGATCTTCTCGATGTTGCGCAGGTCGTTGGTGAGTTCGACACCGTCGACGACGATCGATCCCTCCTGATGCGCTTCGAGACGGTTGATGCAGCGGATGAGCGTCGACTTGCCCGAACCGGACGGTCCGAGGACCACCATCACTTCGCGGTCCTTGACGGTGATGTCGACACCTCGCAGTGCCTGGAAGTCTCCGAACCACTTCTTGACGCCGCGACAAACGATCATGTCCTTGCGTCCGGCCAGTTCTTCGGTGAGTGCTCGATCGGCGATGGTCATGGCATTGGCTCCTGTAGGTGGCTCAGCGGGCTTGTCCCGCTTGCAACTTCTTCTCGAGGTTCTGGGCCGACTTCGACATGCTGTAGGTGAACACGAAGTAGACGAGGGCGATGAACAGCAGCGCCGGCCTCTTCTGTCCGAGGAAGTCGGGCTGGTTGGGGATGGTGGAGTTGGCGATGCGGAGGATGTCGAAACCACCGACGATGGCGATGAGCGACGTTTCCTTGAAAGTGGCGATGGCCTGACCCACGAGGTTCGGAATGGCCACGCGCAACGCCTGAGGTAACACGATGAACACGGTCCGCTGAACGGTGCTGAGACCGAGTGCGTCGGACGCTTCGTACTGACCGCGACGCACGCTCTGCAGACCACCGCGCAGGTTCTCGGCCATGTAGGCGGCCGAGAACAACGTATAACCGATGAACACGGCGGCCAGATCGCTGATACCCATTCCCCGAGGTAGGAAGAGCGGAAGCATGATCGAGAAGAAGAACAACACCGTGATGAGCGGTACACCGCGAACGACCTCGATGAACGAGGTCGACAGCACGCGGAAGATCGGCATCTTCGACGTTCGGGCAAGCGAGAGCAGCACACCGAGCGGGAACGACGCCAACATCACGTAATAGGCGATCGTGACCGTGAGTACCAGGCCACCGAGGAACGGCGGCGCACTGATCACGAGGGTCGACTCGGTGTTGATGGCCGTCAGTAGCCAGTGGACGACCACGATGAGCCCGATCCAACTGGTGGCGAGTCGAATCCGCGCCGAGCGTTCGCCGGCGAAAGTGGGGACGAGCAGTGTCACCAGTCCGACGAGCAGGAACGAGATCCGCACCTTTTGCAACATGGGGTACCAACCGGCGAAGGCGGCGATCCAGTTGAAAATGGCGAATGCCACCAGGACGGCCCCGACCACACGGGCCAGATCGTCTCGACCCGGGCGAGCCAATACGTAGAGAAGTGCACCACCACCGAGAGCGAAGGCGGCGGCGATCGGAACATCGACCGACCAGACGCGACCCCAATCGAAGGCGGGATCACGCAACACGAGGAACAGCACGAAGGCCGGACCAATCACCCACCAGGCGATCAGCGCCCGTCGCATGACCGGAGCGAAGCGGGCCGCGAGAACTCGACCTCCGAAGAATGCGACGAGTAGAACCACGAAAAGAACTGTCCAGGGCACCTTGGTGCTGCTGGCCACTGAGACCCCGCGTTCGATGGTGAGTTCACCGTCACTGAACGAATGACGTCCAAAGGGCAGGATCCAGATCAGCGCAACGATGATGGCCGCGGCACCCGTGAGCAGACGTGAGAACGGAACGAACCGCAGGTGGGCACCAGGGACCAGTCGTCGAACGACCAGACCGCCGACGGCCAACACGGCACCGACGATGTACATGCCGTTGCGGATGCTGCTCGGTGCCACGCTCGGCGCGATGACCGCGCACAGAAGTAGGAAGACGCCGAACCCGACGAAGCCGACGACCAGTCGACGAATGGTGATGGCCGGGTTGATGTTCCAGGCCGCGAAACTCGAACCGATCGCGAAGAACACAGTGCCGGCCGCCACCCAGATCCGGACGAACTGGTCGGCCGGATAGTTGTAGGTCATGAGCAGTCGGATGTTGGTGGCCACTGATTCCCAGTCGGACTCCTCCGAGAAGACCTGGCCGAGAACCCAACGCAGAAGTCCGAAGATGATCAGCGAGAAAAAGATCGTCTGCAGTGTGTTGCTGATCGACGAGAACAGGTTGTCGCGTACCCAGCGCGCTGGCGAGGGGAGCGGTGTCTCGGGTTGACGCGACATGTTGGAGAGCGAGGTATCGGACATGTCAGCGCTCCACGATGGCCAGGCGGCGGTTGATGTAGTTCACGATCGACGAGATCGTGAGCGAGCAGGCGAGGAAGAACATCATGTAGATGCTGAACACGGCGAGCGTTTGCGAGTTCTTGTTGTAGACCGTCTGGCCTACCTGCACGATCTCGGAGAAGCCGACGGCGATACCGAGCGACGTGTTCTTCGTGATGTTGAGGTATTGGTTGCCGAGTGGCGGCATGATCACTCGGAAGGCTTGCGGGAGGATGACCTTGCGGAGAGCCTGGCCACGTGAGAGGCCGAGGGCGGCGGCCGCCTCGGCCTGCCCGCTCGGCACGGCGAGGATTCCGCCACGGACGACCTCGGCGATGAAGGCCGAGGTGTAGAAGACCAGACCGAAGAAGAGCGATGCGTAGAACACCGACATGGTCAGACCAGTGGGGGCGTAGTTCACGAAGCGCCCGTCGGAGAGTGTGGGCTTCATGGCGTCGAACGGCTGTGAACCTCGGCCGTCGCCGAACTTGTCGGCGACCACTCCGAAGAAGTCGCGTCCGGAGTTGACGATCCAACTCGACAACCCGGGCCACAGACGCAGTACCACGAAGATGGCGATGAGGGCAGCTAGTCCGGTGAAGATCAGACGGAACCAGTCGTCGTCGATCAGTTTGGCGAGTCCGGCCGGTGTGCGTCGGCTGTCGAGGAACTTCTTGATGCGCCAGACGGCAGCACCGACGGCGAGCACGCAGAGAACGATCTGCATGGCTCCTTGCGGAATCGAACCCCATGCGTCTTCGATTCCTCCGAACACCGGACCGAGGAACGACATGATCGGATTGGCGAACCAGCTGATCACCAG
>RFSV01000074.1 GCA_009923785.1 Acidimicrobiia bacterium
TCAGCAACTCGATATCGCGCGCACGAGCCCGCTGATCTCCTCCGAGCGCGGCGAGAGACGCGTCGATTTCGGTGAGTCGAGCCCGAGCGGTTCGGAGGTCGGTCAGATCGACTCCAGCGAATTCGTCGAGGGCCGCTCGCTGCACCGACATCGAGAGCAAACTCTGATGTGCATGCTGGCCGTGCAGGTCGACCAGACGTTCACCGATCTCGATCAATTGTCCGACGGTGGCCAGTCGGCCGTTCACATAGGCGCGACTGCGACCTTCGACCGGCACCACTCGACCGAGCACCCATTCGTCGTCGCCCACGACGAATCGCCCCTCCACCCGCGCCTCACTCGTACCGGCTCGAACCCGGGACGAATCGGCACGGCCACCCACGAGAAGGCTCACTGCTTCGACGAGCATGGTCTTGCCCGCTCCGGTCTCACCGGTCACGGCAACCAGCCCTGAACCGAGTACCAGATCGAGGCGATCGATGACGCCCAGATCTTCGATGTGGAGTTCGACCAGCACGTGTCGCCTACCGGTCGGCCAGTCCGAACTTCGACTTCAAGACGTCGTGAAAACGCTCACCGTGCACTTTCACGAACTTCGCCGGGTGAGGTGCTTCACTACACACGATTCGATCTCCAGGCTCCAGAACCCCGAGGTACTCGCCGTCCACGGCCAAGCCGACTGCACGACTACCCGTGACCTCCATCTCCACCGTCTCGATGGACGCGAGCACCAGTGAACGATCGAAAAGCATGTGGGGTGAGAGCGGTGTCACGACGATCGCCTTCATCAGTGGCGACAGGATCGGACCTCGTGCCGACAGCGAGTAGGCAGTCGAGCCTGTGGGGGTGGCGACGATCATCCCATCAGCCTGATACGTCGTGAACGGCGCATCGTCGAGACGCATCTGCAGACGGACGGTGTGTCCAGCGGTCAATTTCTCGAGCGAGGCCTCGTTCAAAGCCCGATGTCGAGTCACTCCCGACGTCGAATGAACCGCGACCTCGAGCACGAAGCGCGACTCGGTCGTGAGACGACCGGCGAAGAAATCGGCGAGGGCGTCGAGCATGGCCGGAGGTTCGACCGCCGTCAGGTACCCGAGAAGTCCGACGTTCACACCGAGAATCGGTGACTCTTTCTCGCCCACCAACTTGACCGCCCGCAACACCGTGCCGTCGCCGCCGACGCTGAGAGCGAGAGACGGTGTGAGATCCGGCATCCACACGTCGGCCTGCGTCAAACCGAGGATTCGCCGGTCGTCGTCGGTGGCCACCACGCGACATCCGTTCCCGCACAACCAGTCTTCGGCGCGGCGCGCCAACACCCCTGCGTCGGGTCGATCGGCGTGACCGACCACGAGAACTGTGCGCTCCCCCGTCATGGAGCCAGTCTCCCACGGGTCCTGGCGTGCACGAGGAACTCGACGTTGCCTTGTCCCCCTCGGAGAGGTGATTCGATCACCCCGCCGACGTCACCCCCGGCCGCGACCACCGCTGCCGTGACGTCGTCGATCGCTCGCCGATGCACTTCGGGGTCGGTGACCACTCCACGACCCCGGGCCACTTCACGTCGACCCGCCTCGAACTGAGGTTTCACCAGCAACACCAGATCCGCTCCCTCACGACATACGCCGATCAGCGCGTCGATCACGAGAGTGAGCGAGATGAACGACAGATCGGCGACGACCATGTCGACCGTTCCACCGATCGCCTCATCGGTGACCTCGCGGACGTTGAACCGCTCGATGACGCTGACCCGCTCGTCGTTGCGGATCTTCGGATGAAGTTGACCGTGACCGACGTCGAGAGCAACCACGTGTGACGCACCATATTGAAGGAGGCAGTCGGTGAAGCCGCCGGTGGATGCTCCTGCATCGAGAATTCGACGTCCCGTTACGTCGATCGCGAACGCGTCGAGCGCAGCTGCCAACTTCTCACCTCCACGCGATACGAAACGAGCCGGCGGAGCATCGATCACCACCGCATCGGCAGGATCGACCAGACGAGAGGCTTTGTCGGCCAACGCACCGTTCACGAGGACACGTCCGAGTTCGATGAGCTCTTGAGCCTCGCCCCGACTGGAGACGAGTCGGCGACGTACCAGATCGAGATCGAGGCGACGACGGCGTGACACCCGGTCACCGTACCGACCCGATGCGAGGATGTCGCGTTCGGCACGGCGACGTCATGTCACCGAAGCGAACGGGCAACAGCTGCCAAATCGAGCTCGTCGACGTGGATCTCGAGGTCACCGTCGACCACTTCGCCGGGAGCCACGACACCAGAACGAACCAACGCGTACCGGCAACCGAGGGTGCGGGCGAAGAGTCCGTCCGTACTCGGTCGGTCGCCGACCATCACTGCCGTCTGCGGCACACCGCCGACGATCCGTCGCACCACTTCGGCCATCGGTGCATGAGGCTTCCCCGCCACGAGCGGGTCCACGCCCGACGCCGTCGCAATGGCGGCGAGAATGCTCCCTCCGCCGGGAATCGGCCCATCAGGTGTGGGATACGTTGCGTCATCGTTGGTTCCGATGAGGCGGGCGCCGGCTCTCACCGCCCCGCCGTTGCGGCGCGCCTCATCACCTCGAAGTCGAACTCGCGATGGAATCCGACGATCACCGTGTCGACAGCGTCGGGAGCCCGTTCGGCGTCGAGGTGAGAGACGATCTCGGCTCGCCGTCGTTCGATTTCTTCATGGATTCCCGGTCCGCCGCACACCAGCACGCGCTCTCCCGGACTGACGAGAGAAGCTCCGGCGGCGGCCGAGGTCACGACGTCTCCGACGGCCGGGACACCGATCGACGCCAGTGACTCCTCGACGGCCGACACCGGCGACGACGAATTGTTGGTCACGAACATCACTCGCCAACCGCTGGCCCGCAACTCGGCGATGGCTTCCACCGATCCGGGGATCGGGCGATGAGCGAGCCACACCACCCCGTCGAGGTCGCAAAGAACCAGCTGCCCGTCCACTCGACCATCCTGCCAGCCGTCGTCGGACGACGCCCCCGTTTTCGGCACGACCGCTCGAGATGCCAACCTGTGGTCGTGCCCCGCTTCGAACCCTTCCGCGCCCTGCGCTACTCGGGAGTCGATCTCGACCTCGTCCTCGCACCTCCTTACGACGTCTTGTCCGACAGCGATCGCCAGGAGCTCTCAGCGCGCCATCCTCAGAACGTCGTCCACGTCGACGTTCCTCTCGAGGCCGATGGGCCGCGTCGATACGACGACGCCGGTCGTCGACTTCGTTCCTGGATCGAACTAGGTGTTCTCGTCGCCGACGACGCGGACTCTTTCACCATCTATCGCATGGAATTCGTCGATGCGCAGGGCAGACGTCGGCGCACCAGCGGAGTGATCGGCGCCCTCGAGGTCGTCGACGAAGGCGCCGGAGGTGTCCTGCCACACGAACGCACCACACCGAAGGCCCGGACCGATCGTCTCGACCTGACCCGCTCCACCTTGACCAACCTGTCTCCAGTGTGGGGACTCTCGCTCGCCGATGGCCTCACCGACCTGCTCGAGCAACCGGGCGAGCCCATGGGATCGGTGAGTGTCGACGGAGTTCTCCACGTCTTCGAACGCATCACCGAACCCGATCGAGTCGCAGCAATCTCGCGAGCCGTGTCGTCTCACGACGTGGTGATCGCCGATGGCCATCACCGCTACGCCATCAGTCGTACGTTCCGCGACGAAGAGCGGGTGAACGACACGGGTTCCCACGGGCGTGCCGAGACCACCATGACCTACGTCGGGGAGCTGATCACCGACCAATTGAGCGTGGCGGCCATCCACCGGCTCTATTCGGGCATCGACTACGTCGCCCTGCGTGACACCTTGGCCGCATTCTTCGAACTCGAGCCGGCCGGATCGGTGAATGCCGACGTCACGAACGAGATGGACCGACGTGGTTCGCTCGTTCTCGTGGCTCCCGACGGAACCGGAACCTGGCTGACTCCCCGTCCGGACGCCTTCGCCGATGTTCGAGACCTCGACGGCGCACGCCTCGAACACGCACTCGCCGGAATCGCCCACGAGGTGACCTACCAGCACGGCGTCGATCACGTGGTCGACATCGTGAGCAATGCGCGCCACGGCACCACCGCTGGGATCCTCATTCGTCCGGTGACAGTTGCCGAAATTCGTCGAACAGCCGACGAGGGACTTCTCATGCCACCGAAATCGACGTTCTTCACGCCGAAGTTGAGAACTGGTCCGGTGATCCGCCCCTTGTTCGACCTCTGACGGTCAGGTGTTCGACGCCGCGTAAATACTGGCGATCGCCGCATCGAGTGCGGCATCGAAATCGCTGTCGGACTGCCGAGCCGACAGCCCCTCGGTCAGAGCGCGCGAGAAGCTGGCGATCATGCCGTGATTGCGCGACAGCTTGGCGTTGGCGTCGTCGCGGGAGTATCCCCCGGACAGTGCAACCACTCGTAGAACGCTCGGATGAGCGACCAGCTCGGCATAGAAGTCGTCGACCGACGGGAGTGTGAGCTTCAACATCACCGGCTGGTCGGCCGACTGCGTCGACAACTCGTCGAGGAGGGCCGCTTTCAGCAACGTCTCGGCTGCGTCCTTCGACGGACTGTTGATGTCGACCTCGGGTTCGATGATCGGCACCAAACCGGCGGCCAGGATCTGACGACCCACGGCGAACTGCTGTGCGACGACGTTCTTGATTCCGGTCGGATCGGCGATCTTGATCACCGATCGCATCTTGGTCCCGAATATCCCTTTGCCCACGGCGCGCGTCAAGAGATCGTCGAGCTGTGGCATCGGCTTCATCATCTGAACGCCGTCGACCTCGTCTTCCAGGCCTTTGTCGACTTTCAGGAAGGGAACGACCTTCTTCTTCGACCACAGATACTCCGCGCTTCCGATGCCGTCGATCTGGCGATCCATGGTTCCTTCGAACAGGATCGCCCCGAGAACGCGATCTCCGGTGAACGCCGAACTGGTGATCATTCGTGAGCGCATGGCGTGGATCAGATCGAACATCTCGGCTTCCGAGGAGTACTCGCTCTCCTCGATGCCGTAGAGCCGCAGAGCCTTCGGGGTGCTGCCACCGCTCTGATCGAGCGCGGCAATGAAACCCTTACCACTACGTAGACGCGTCAACTGATCTTGATTCATGTCCCGAAGAGTAGTTCTCGATCGACTGCCCCTCCCACTACCGACGCCGCCTCGAGTAGTGCCGATGTCACTCGCCTTCGCTGGCTGGCCGGAATCACCTGGGACGCCCGTACTTCGGTACGACTTCCGGTGCCAGCGCCGGATCGAAAGAACCGGCGTCGAGTCTCTCCAATCACGAGCACCTGATCTCCCATCACCAGACGCTCGAGTTCTCGAACTCGGCGAGGATCGACCACCGATACTGGGACGGTTGCTCGCGACTCGAACGCACTCTCGGTCGTGACTTCAAGAGAGACCGCATCACTCCCTGACGGCAGCGAACGCCAAACCGGGTCGCTGCTCAACGTTCCACACAGAATCGTGACGTTCACGACATTTCCTCCTTCTCCGAGACAAGCGCGCCCACGTCGGGTACGCCGTCGGCTCGGAGTGTGGATCCGAGGGTCAGAGCGAGGCGATACGCGCCGTGACATCGGCGTAACGTGCATCGACCGCTGCGATACGTCGGAACGTGTCGCGTGCTCTGCGAACGTCACCGGCTCTGTCGTAGAGATCGGCCAGGACGTACCACTGCTTCAGATGATGCGGCTTCAGGCGACGAGGTGCCGACGCCGTTCTGGCCATGAGCGCGATCGCCCCACGCATGTCGCCGCGCTCGGCGAGCGACCCGGCGTACACGATGCGGCCTTCGGCCATCACCTCGTGCGATGGCGACGACTCCTTGATCTCGGCCCACACCTGGTCGACTTCGGTCCAGCGTCGGAGTGCTCGATAACAGTCGGCGAGAACCGGAAGGTCTTCGACCCTCGGACGCAAGTTGCGTGCGATCTCAAGCGACGCGATCGCATCACGCCACTTGCCGAGCCGATAACTCGACAAGCCGATCACTTCGTGAACCGCAGCTACCTGAGGCATCTCTTTCGCAAGCGAACGAGCCATCCTCAACGAATCGGTGAATCTCTCACCCTCCAACGCGACCTGCGCTTGGAGGAGTCGCTCTTTCAGACGGGCCGCTCGACGGGGTTCGAGAACGTCGTCGACCTTGGCGGCGACATCGGGAGCGAGCTCGCCGGGGCGCTTGGTCTCACGACGCTTCGGAGTCGGCCCCGACTCCCGTCCACGCTCGGTTGCCGACAGTGCGGCCTCGCGCACCGAACCTTCGTCGATCCACACTTCCGGCACGCGTTCCACTGGCGTCTGTTCGACACCTTTGCGCACCTGTCCAGCCCCACGAGCACGGACTGCGGCGCGTCGACGTTCGGCCTCGTTTTTCGGTTCGCGCTCGTCGTCACGGACCTGACGAGGCGGCAGCCGCCGAGATCCAGCACCGGAATTACCGCCGCGACGATCGTCACGCCGGCCGTCACGCGCTCCGCTGCGGGGATCACTACGACGTCCACCGTTACGTGAATCGGCACGTCGATCGTCACGTCGATCAGTACGGGCGCCATCACGGCGATCATCGCGTCGATCGTCACTGCGTCGAGAATCACTGCGACGATCATTACTGCGTCGATCGTTACTGCGAGAATCATCGGGGCGACGGCGGGGTCGTTCCTCAGAACGATCGGCGGGCCGACCATCACGGCGTTCGTCACGACGGGCACTACCCGAACGAGCACCGGTCGAACGGGCGCCGGCCGAACGAGTGCCAGCCGGACGTGACCCACTCGAACGCGGGTTACCAGAACGTGCCGCTCCACCACGGGACTCACCCGAGCGCGATGCACCCGAGCGAGGAGCTCCAGCACGTCCAGATCCCGAACGAGACCCGCGTGATGCCGCGGATCCGCCTGGACGGGGACCTCGGGAAGATCCCGCAGATCGGCGGGGACGTGGCGAATCGACCATGAGTCGTCACAGGCTACGACCTACGACGTCAAAGAGTGTTCCTCTCAATCGCCGTCGCCAACCGTCACCTCGTTCCACACCGACTTCGCGCCCGAGTGACCGGCATCGAACATTCCCCACGTTGCGACGGCCCCACTCAGAAACAGGGCTACGACCGCCACCGAACGCCACCACTTCTGCGATGTGATCCGAGCGGCGAATCGGGAGCCGAACTCGACTGCAAGAAGAACGACAAAAAAGACGATGGCCAAAGTTCTCGCCGTCTCCCCGGATTCGGCGTGTTGGCGAACCAGAGTTCGAACACTGGTCTCGCGCACGGCCTCCTGCAACTCCTCCCCGCTGCCTGCGGCGAGGATCGCTCCCAACGTCCCGAGGCCGGTCACGATCACCGTCGGCCATCGAAGAGCGGGCTTCCATCGGGGACGAACGAGACCTATCACCGCGCCGATGAACCCGAGTGGGATCAAAACGACGGGCACGTGAACGAAGAGTGGGTGAGACGGGATTCCGAAAAGACTGTCCATGGGATCAACGTAACGATCAACCCGGCTCCTGTGGGTAAGAGCTGGGTAGGAACGCGAAACAACCCGACCGCACAAGCGATCGGGTTGTTTCATCGACTAATTCCGGCAGCGACCTACTCTCCCAGGGGGTCTACCCCCAAGTACCATCGGCGCTGGCGGGCTTAACTGCCGTGTTCGGAATGGGAACGGGTGTATCTCCGCCGCTATGGCCACCGGAAATCTTGTGTCGTCAGGATCCCTGACAACTCCAGAGCAAGCACGAGCTGAGTTTCAACCAAGCCCTCGGCCGATTAGTACCGGTCGGCTACACGTGTTACCACGCTTCCACCTCCGGCCTATCAACGTGATGGTCTCGTCACGGGCCTTACTGCGTTGACCGCATGGGAGTGCTCATCTTGGAAAAGGCTTCCCGCTTAGATGCTTTCAGCGGTTATCCCGCCCGTAGGTGGCTAATCTGCCGTGCCCTTGGCAGGACAACAGACACACCAGAGCTACGTCCGTCCCGGTCCTCTCGTACTAGGGACAGCATTCCTCAACACTCCTTCGGCTGCGGAGGATAGGGACCGAACTGTCTCACGACGTTCTGAACCCAGCTCACGTACCGCTTTAATGGGCGAACAGCCCAACCCTTGGGACCTGCTTCAGCCCCAGGATGCGATGAGCCGACATCGAGGTGCC
>RFSV01000075.1 GCA_009923785.1 Acidimicrobiia bacterium
GGCGAGCGGATCTTGTGGTGCCGGCTTCATGACGACGGTGCAGCCGACGGCGAGGGCGGGTGCGATCTTGCCGGCCATGTTGACGACCGGGAAGTTGTACGGCGAGATGCACGCCACGACGCCGACGGGCTGACGTTGAACGACGCCGCCGATCAGTCCGCCGGGAGCCAGGGGAGTGGCCTGCATCGGTGACGGAGGCAGGGGAATGTCGAGGCTTCGTGCAGCGCTGCGCGCGTAGCGCTCGAATCGTTCGATCGCGACCGGGACCTGCATGCGCGAGCCCACTTGGGCCGTGGCGCCGGTTTCGCTGATGATGAGCGGAACCAGATCGGCCTGTCGTTCTTTCAACTTGTCGGCGACGGCCTGAAGGAGTCGGGCACGTTCGGCGGGTGGAGTACGCCACCAACCGGGGAAAGCGCGTTGAGCGGCTCGAGCCGCCTCGTTCGCCTGTTCGACCGATGCTTCGGGAGCGTGACCGACCACCTCTTCGGTTGCTGGGTTGACGACCGGGCTGGTGCCGTCGGCCCCGTCGACCCACTGGCCGTCGATCAGGAGTCGGTAGTGCTTGTTGGTGGCTGCAGTCATGACTTCCCCCTCGGAACGGTCCGGCGCCAAGGCTACAATCTGACGAGTCGTCAGATTTCATCGTTCGGTGGTCTGCAGATGGCCGGGCGACTGCGGGAAGTGGAGAAGCTCATGCTCGACATCGTCATTCGCGGCGGACAGGTCATCGATGGAACGGGAGCGCCGGCCCGGCGGGCCGACATCGGTGTCAAGGATGGACGGATCGTGGCTATCGGAACGATCGACGAGCCCGCTGCCGAGGTGATCGACGCCGAGGGTCTGATGGTCGCTCCGGGTTTCATCGATCCGCACACGCACTACGACGCACAGCTGTTGTGGGATCCGACGGCCAGTCCGTCGAGTGTTCACGGTGTGACCACGGTGATCGGCGGCAACTGTGGTTTCACTTTGGCCCCGCTCCTCCCTGGCGATGCCGACTATCTCCGCAAGATGATGTCGAAGGTCGAAGGTATGCCGTTGGCTGCTCTCGAGAACGGAACCGACTGGTCGTGGGAGTCGTTCGCCGACTACCTCGGCCGCCTCGAAGGAAACGTCTCGGTGAACGCCGGTTTCCTCGTCGGGCACTGCGCAATCCGTCGCTATGTGATGGGCCCGCAAGCCGTGGGCGACGAAGCGTCGTCTGATCACATCGGCGCCATGCGCGCCGAATTGGCCAAGGCGTTCGAAGCCGGTGCCCTTGGATTCTCGTTCACGAACAGCACCTCGCACAGCGACGGTGACGGCGAACCGGTGGCCAGTCGTTGGGCCACGCACGACGAACTGATCGCATTGTGCGAAGAGACCGGTCAGCACGAAGGGACGACGCTCGAAGGCATCGTTCCCGGTTGTCTCGACCGCTTCGAAGACGATGAGATCGAGTTGCTCGGACGTATGAGTGCTGCGGCCAACCGTCCCATGAACTGGAACGTACTGACGGTCGATTCACGTGAGCCCGATCGTGTACCCCGACAGATTTCGGCCTTCGATCGGGCAACTGAGTTGGGTGGCAAGGTCGTGGCGCTCACCATGCCCGTTCAGGTGCCCATGAACATGAGCTTCCTCAATTTCTGCGGTCTGTGGCTGCTTCCGGGTTGGCAAAGGATCCTCGGAGTACCGGTCGCCGAGCGGGTCGAGCGACTGCGCGATGCCGACACGCGTCTCAAGATGCTCGAAGCGAGTCAGTCGCCGGAGGCCGGCGTGTTCCGCCGGCTCGCCGACTGGGGCGAATACGTGATCGGAGACACCTATTCGGCAGCCAACGAGGGTTTGTCGGGTCGGATCGTGCGTGACATCGCGACCGAGCGGGGCACGAGCAACTTCGGAACCTTGCTCGACATCGTGATCGCCGACGACCTACGCACGATCTTGTGGCCCATCCCGCAGGACAACGACGACGAGTCGTGGCGTATGCGAGCTGAGTTGTGGCAAGACCCGCGGGCGATCATCGGTGGCTCGGATGCCGGCGCTCACCTCGATCGGATGTGCGGCGCGCCGTATCCGACGCGTTGGATTGCCGACTGCCTACGCGGTCGCAAACTGGTGTCGGTCGAGCATGCGGTTCGCATGATGACGACGGCCCCGGCGCAGTTGTTCGGGCTGGTCGATCGTGGCGAGATTCGTGAAGGGGCATTTGCCGACTTGGTGGTATTCGACCCCGAGACGATCGGTTCGGAGGACGCGCGACTCGTGACCGACCTACCGGGTGACTCGTCGCGACTCACGGCGGGTTCGTTCGGCGTGAAGCGAGTGATCGTGAACGGCGCAGTGATCGTGGAGGATGGGGTGGCCAACGGGGCGACGCCGGGAACGGTCCTGAAATCCGGCCGCGACACCTACACCGTCACCGCCCACTAACCCCCACATTTGCCCACCCTGATGCGGAAGGGGTGTGTTTTGGGTGCTTACGCATCAGGGTGCGCGCTTTTGCTCAGTCTCCCAACTGCCGTGATCTGAGTTCCGCAATGGTCGTGATCTGTCCGACGAGGCTCTTCAGAGTCGACTCGATGTCCCCTGTGGTAGGGCGAAGAATCTGCCAGCCCACGTGGGCGGCGGCGATATCTCGTCGCTTGTCGCTGTGAACCTTCGTCGGGGAATCGTGATGCCCGCCGTCCACTTCGATCCCGAGTTTTATGTCCGGCCTGGCGATGTCGACGACCGCAGTGGCGTACCCGGGTAGGAGGAGCTTGTACTGACGCTGCCATCGAATGTCCTCGGCGGCCAGAGCATTGGCAAGGACCAACTCTGCGTGACTCATCGCTATTGGCAGGTCGTCGGGTCGTCCGAGAATCACGCGTCGGAACCGCTGTGATCCGGGGCGTCCCATCTTGACGGCTCGAGATCCGAAGGACCGGATTTCGGCGAGCGATGCCAAGTTCTTGTTGAGGCAGTCTTCAAATGCTGACATCAATGTCCGGTCATCCGTCTCGTGGGCGATTTCGAATAGCGTCTGCGCCGGTGAACTGACAGCTCCACCCGTCGGCAAATGAATGATCTCGGGGTCCGCAAGATTTGTTCGCCTAATCCGAACCCCACTGATTCGAGGGGACCTTTGGGCGTGTGTCGACACCTCGATTCGACCTCTGGGCAGTCGTCGAAGGCCCCAGTACTCGGCTGCGGTGTTCCCCGACGCCCATCCGTCGGGAACGGCCCAGCAGGCCGCTGCGATTTCCGCAGCGATGTCCAGAGTCGATCGGCCAAGTGCGAACACCGTCCCACGATGAACCGGACGTAGGACCCCCTCCTTGACGAGTCGCTGTCGTGTCGACCTGCCGACTCCGATTCGGGCGAGATCCTCCGCAAGGACAACGCCTCCTCGCTCCTCGGCAATTGTGATGATTTCTCCCATCTTCTTCGTCATGAACCGCTATGTGTGCACAACGTCGACATAACGGAAATCGCCCACCCTGATGCGCTGTAGGCCCGCTTTGGGTCTTTGCGCATCAGGGTGGGCGATTTTGAGGATTTGCCTCAGCCCTGTGGTGAGGGTGTCAGGTCAGCGGATGGGGCTCCAGTCGCTGACCACGATGGCGCAGGCGCCCGGGTACGAGCAGCCGTTGTATAGGCCGTTCGCATCGGGTGCAGTCGTCGCGTCGGCGCCGACCATGCGGACCGTGTGAACAGCGTTCGCCGCGTACGGCTTGCCAGGAGCCAGTGTGCCGGTTCCGCCGCCGATGTTGGCCAGCGGCACTTCACCGAGGCCGAGGGCCGCTTCCATGAATGAAGCGCGGGTCGGGTTCACGCCCGCCGCCTCGAGAGCCAACTTCATGATGTTCATGAGGCTGCACTCCATGTAGACGTAGTCCGAGATGAAGACCTTGCCGTTGACATCTTCGATGATTCGGCCGGCCGGAACGCCGGGCATCGACTTGCCTCCGTAGTAGGCCTCGAAGTTCTCGTCGAAGTTGGCGCGACAGGCTGCTTCGAACTCGGTGTCCTCACGCAATGAGGTGCCATCGGTCGCGTGATCCGAGTACGTCACGCACTCCGATCCGTAGGCCTCGGGCTTCACCTGCGTGGCGCCGTAGGCCGAACAACCCGAGGACGAGGTGTCCATGATGCTGTAGGGGAGGCCTGCAGCAGCAGCCGCGGTGCTGAATCCAGTGAATTCGGTGAAGGGAATTCCGACGAAAACCTGGACGACTCCCTCAGCCTGGAACACTCCGACGGCGTCGGCGCCTTCCTGGTTGATGGCGGCGTTGTCACCCGACTGCGAGTTGATCTCGACCAGCACCGGGGTGAATCCAGCATCGGTCAGGGCGGCTTCGGCAGCCTTGCCGGCGTCCGCCAAAGCGGGAGAATTGTTCGAAAGAACGCCAACCGACGACCCGGGAGCGGCGTCAGTCGAGGCAGCCCACGCATTCACAGCGGCGACAGCGAGATCAGGCGACGGCGGAGCGAGCGAGAGGGTGAGGCCGGTAGCCAATTCGTCGGAGCCCATGACGTCTCCATACATGATCGCCACACCGGCGTCGAGGAGGCACTTGCGAGCGATCGACGACAGACCGGTGCCGTTGATCATCATGAACACTTCGTTGTCAATGGTCGCCTCGGCGCACAGGGTGTCGAACGACGACTGGTCGATCGGGTTCCAGGTGATCTGGATCAAGTTGATCGTGCGACCGTTGATTCCACCGGCTTCATTGATGTCGTCGACGAAGACCTGATAGCGATCGAAGAGGTGCTCGGTCGTCAGGGTGTCGGGGATCGAGATGCCGACAGCGCGGACGGCCTCGAGGTCGGCCACGGCGGCCGCGATCGTGATGGTGTCGGCGGTGACGCCGACGTCGGACGCCGTCCGCTCTTCGGCCGGAGCCTCGGTGTCAGCCGGTGCGTCGGTCTCCGACGGAGCATCGGTCTCGGCCGGAGCCTCGGTCGACGGGCTGTCGGAACTCGAACTGTCGTCGCCACCACATGCGGCGATGATCAGCGAGGCGCTGGCCAACGCGGCCCACGCCAAACGGGTCTTGGATTTCATGCACTCCCCCTCGGAATGTGTACGGCGGCCGGGTCGGGCGACCGGGCCGGTGGCCGAACGGTACCACGATTTCTGACACCCCGTCAGATTTCCTCGTCGACCGACTAATGTGCCCCGGGAAGGGGGAGTGCCATGCCAGGGACCGAGGGGGTCGCGAACGTACCGGAGCGCTCGACAGCGGCAGCTCTCGCCAGTTCGATCGTCGTCGACGAAGAGGCCAAACGAGCCAACAGCAACGTCGAGATCGAGGAAAACCTCCCCACGATCGAGGCGATGTCGCTGAAGGACGGATTGCGCAAGGGCGGTTCGAGCATTGCCCTTGTCTTGTTGCTTTTCACGATCTTCGAAGAGTTCGACCGGGTGGCCATGCAGGTGCTCGGCCCCGATATCCAGAAGTCGCTCGGCGTGTCCGACACACTCCTCCTCGGGTTGCAGAGTTTCGCCGGCGTGATCCTGGTGTTGGCCACCCTTCCGTTCGCCTGGCTCGCTGATCGCCGTCGCCGAGTTCGAGTGCTCTCGGGGGCATCGACTTTGTGGCTCGCTTTCGTCGCCCTCACCGGTGCAGTGGTGAACTCGTTCCAGATGGGACTGGCTCGAGCCGGCACCGGCTTCGGCGCATCGGCACGTATCCCGATCGGCCCCTCGCTGGTAGCCGACAACTACCCGCTCGCCGTCCGTACGCGCATCTTCGCCATCGAGGCACTGGGTCGCCCGATCGGTCAGGTGCTCGGTCCGTTGTTCGCAGCACTCGTCATCTTCTTGGCCGGCAGTGATGACGGCGATTGGCGCCTCGTGTTCTTCGCCATCTTGATCCCCTCGGGACTCACCGTGCTGTGGTCGTACACGTTGAGGGAACCGACCCGCGGCCAACAGGAGCAAGAAGCGGTGCTCGGTTCGCCGGTCGTGTCGGGGGAGCCCGAGCCACCGGTCCGGCTCAGCGCGGCGTTTCAGCGACTGAAGAAGGTACGGACCTTCTATTACTTGGTGGTCGGAATCGGCGTCCTCGGTTTCGCACTTGTTGCGGTACCGGGAGCCTTCAACCTTCTTCTCGAGGATTCGTACGGCTACAGCGCAACCGAACGTGGACTCATCGGCGCCATCACGTGGTCGGGTGCACTGATCGCCATCCCCATCACCGGCCGAATCGGCGAGCGCCTCTTCCGCAAGAGCCCGCCGGCGGCTCTCCGTCTCATGGGTGTGTTCATTCTGTTGTACGGACTCTTCGTGACGATCGGTCTTCGTTTTCAGAGCGCTCCGGTGATGATCGCTTTCGTGACGATCGGTTACGCCTTCCAAGGGGCGGCCTTCACGCAGATGGGCCCGGCCGTGTCAGCCATCATCCCGTATCAGATGCGGTCGCAGGCGTTCGCCATGGTGGGCGTGTACATCTTCTTGATGGGCGGCTTCTTCGGCGGCCTACTGGCCGGCGCGTTGTCGGATGCGCATGGTGAACGCACCGCCCTCACATCGGTGGTTCCGCCGGCGGCACTTCTTGGTGGACTCCTCATCCTCTACGGAAGCCGCTACATGCGGCGCGACATCGCGCTGACCATCGGAGAGCTTCGCGAGCAGCAGGAGGAACGAGAGCGCTTGGTAGCCAATCCCGACGACGTGCCAGTTCTTCAGGTGCGCAACGTCGATGTGAGCTACGGCAATCTCCAGGTGTTGTTCGACGTCGGATTCGAAGTGCGTCGGGGAGAGGTTCTCGCACTCCTCGGCACGAATGGCGCCGGCAAGTCCACCATCTTGAAGGCGATCTCGGGGCTGAAGATGCCCGATCGCGGTGTGATCCGTATGAACGGTCGCACCATCTCACTGGTCGACCCGCAGTACCGATCGTCGATGGGGCTGATTCTTGTTCCGGGCGGCGAAGCCGTCTTCTCGTCGATGTCGGTGGACGAGAACCTCACGCTCTGGAGCCGACAGATCGATGATCCGACGCGACGTAAGGAGCGGATGAAAGTCGTCGAGGAGACCTTCCCGATACTGCGCGAACGGGCCGATCAGCGAGCGGGATCTTTGTCGGGCGGCCAACAGCAGATGCTGGCCCTCGCCAAGGCGGTCATGCTCGAGCCCGAGTTGCTCCTCATCGACGAATTGTCTCTCGGTTTGGCGCCGGTCGTCGTGCAGGACCTTCTGCAGGTGGTCGAACGTTTGAAGGAGCAGGGAATCACCATGGTGATCGTCGAGCAGTCGGTGAACGTCGCTTTGTCGATCGCCGATCGAGCGGTGTTCATGGAGCGCGGTGAGGTCAAGTTCGAAGGTCCGGCGAAGGACCTGCTCGAACGCGGCGACCTTCTCCGTGCCGTCTTCCTTTCGGGAGCAGGTGCCTGATGTCGCTCATCGCCCTCACGTATTCGAACGACATCGTCTTCGACGGCCTCGTCCAAGGACTGGTCTATGCGCTCATCGCCTTCGGACTCCTGCTGATCTATCGAGCCACCGGAGTGATCAACTTCGCTCACGGTCAGATCGGCGCCTTCGGCGGCTACCTGATGGCGTTGTTCCAGATCCGTTACGACATTCCCTACGGTCTGTCACTGCCGCTTGCGCTCGTGAGTGGTGTGCTGCTCGGTGTGGCCGCCGAACTGGCATTGCGTCGACTCTTCACGCAACCGCGACTACTTCTTTTCGTCGCGACTCTGGGACTCACCCAAGTGATCCAGTTGTTGCAGCTGCGCCTTCCCATCGCCGAAGAGGACGCGATCAGCGTGACCTACCCGGTCCTCATCAGCGGTTCTTGGGAGATCGGTGGGATCTCGCTCACCGGTCCTCAGCTCACAGTGATCATCATCGTTCCAGTGATCATGGTCTTTTTCGGTTGGCTCTTCCAGAAGAGTGCGTTCGGCATGAGGGTCAGGGCGACGGCCGACAACTTTTCGGCGGCCCAACTGGCGGGTATCGGAGTGCGCGGCGTCTCGACGATGGTGTGGGGGTTGGC
>RFSV01000076.1 GCA_009923785.1 Acidimicrobiia bacterium
GCCAGCAGCACCAGGATGGCGCCGGCCACCGGGGCGACGACGCTGCGGTCAGCCACCGCCTGCCTGGTGACCGGCTTACCAGTGAAGCGCAACTTGATCGGCTCAAACAGGCTGAGGGGGACGCCGGCTGCTTCCATCCGTTCTCGGCGGACCCGCTCGGCCAGACTAGTGATCAGCGCCCGGAACTGGTCACGGCTCTTCTGATCAGCCGGCTGGCTGTCCGACACCCGGGCCTCGATACTGACGGTGCCAAACTCAGCCAGCCCGCGGGTGAAGCCGGCTGGCACATCAATCCAGAGATCGACCTTGCCTTCTTTCAAGAGTTCTTCAGCCCTTGAAGGCGGCTCAATCTCGGCAAAGACGTCGCTCGGCCACTCCGGGGGCTGGGCATCGGCTGCCTCATGCAGCAGCTGCCCCAGACGGGCTGCCAGCAGCGGGGCCTCGGGGCCACTGAGGACGAGTGACAACGGCGTGGCCACCTGTTGCTCAACGGTGCTTTCCAAGGCAGTCCGAACGCCGAGCGCGCTGGAGAGAGCGACCAGCGGATAGGTCACCATCGGCAGCAGCAGCGTTACTACCACCGTGCGGCGATCCCGTAGAAACTCGAGCAGGTCCCGCCGGGCCAGTGACCAGGCAGCCCGAAGTGGTGCGACCGATCCGCTCATGCCGGCGTCCCTCCCTCGACAGCCCGAAAGAAGGCTGCCTCTAGGTCACCATTGCCGCTGACCAGCTCGGCCCGGGTGCCGGCGGCCACCACCCGGCCGAATCGCGGCACGTTGAGTTCGCCTTCACTCATCACCGTGATGAGAACGTTCAGCGTCTCTTCGGGAATGCGGTTGATCTCTTCCACGTACAACAACGACCCGTCGCGCATGGCCGTCACGAGCGGGCCGTCCACGAAGACGTCGGGTTCGTACCCCTCGTTCAGTACCCGGGCCGGATCGAAGTGGCCGACCAGGCGCGCGGGTGTGAGTTCGGCGTTGCCCTCCACGAACACGAATCCGATACCGAGGCCTTCGGCGACGGCACGCAACAGGGTGCTCTTTCCGGTGCCCGGGGGTCCTTCGAGCAACACATGGCGATCGGCGTCGAGCGCGGCGACGACGAGTTCGACCTCACGGCGACGACCGACCACCGATGTGTCGAGCGTGTCGAGCAGGGAGCGACGAGACGTGGTCACGCGTTGACGATCACGCCACGGATGTTGGTGCCGTCGCGCATCGCCTGGTAGCCCTCGTTGATCTGATCGAGGCTGTAGGTCTTGGTGATGAGCTCGTCGAGCTTCAACTGGCCGGCGCGGTACATGTCGAGAAGGGCGGGGATGTCGGCGCGCGGGTTGAGCGAGCCGAAGATCGTTCCCTTGATCTCCTTGTTCCACATGGCCAACTGGAAGAGGTTGACCGATGCGGTCTCCGACGTCATCGGCGAGATGGCGGTCACCACGATCGTGCCACCCTTACCGGCCAGGTTCATGCCGTCGGCCATCATCTCGCCTTCGAGAACGCCGGGGGTCATGATCACGCGGTCGGCCATCTGTCCGAAAGTCATCTCCATGACCGGGAGCATGGCCTCGGCCATCGACGAGTACGTGTGCGTCGCACCGAACTCCATGGCCTTCTCACGCTTGAACTCGACCGGGTCGACGGCGATGATGCGCTTGGCACCGGCCATGCGCGCGCCCTGCACGGCATTCATGCCGATACCGCCGCAGCCCACGACGACCACGGTGTCACCGGCCTGGGTGCCGGCACGGTTGGCGGCCGAACCCCATCCGGTGGCCACACCACACGACACGAGCGCCACGCACTCGAGCGGAATGTCCTTTTCGACCTTGATGATCGACTGCTCGGCGACACAGGCGTATTCGCTGAACGTGCCGAGCTTGGCCATGAGCGTGACCGGCTTGCCCTTCACGAAGTGACGGTGCGTGTCGTCGGTGATCATGCCGCCGATGAACGTCTTCGCGCCGTTGTCGCACAGGTTCTGACGACCGGTCGAGCAGTAACGGCAACGACCGCACGACGGTACGAACGATGCCGACACGTGATCGCCCACTTGCACTGACGTGACACCGGGACCGACTTCCACGACGACGCCGGCCCCTTCGTGACCACCGATGATCGGAAAGAAGTCGGTGATGCCCATCAACTCGTACATCTCCTCGGGTGGCACCATGTCGCCGGTCACGAGATGCTCGTCGGAATGACACATTCCGGCGGCCTTCCAATGAACGATGACCTCACCGCCCTTCGGCGGATGCACCTCGATCTCTTCGACCGACCATTCCTGATTCAGACCCCACAAAACGGCGGCCTTCGACGTGCGAACTCCCGACATGTCATCCCCCTTGTCTGGGCCTCACAGTCCGACTGCGCGACCCTCCTACCCGTGTCCGAAACGCTAGCCACCCCGGTGTTCTGGTGAGGATTTTTGACCGCCGGGTCAAAATCCTGACCAAAACACCGGTTGGAACCAGAGTGGTGGTCAGTCGTAGACGAGGACGCCGCGGATGTTCTCGCCCTTGCGCATGGCCTCGTAGCCGTCGTTGATCCCCTCCAGGGAGTACGTGCGGGTCACGAGTCCGTCGAGGTCGAGCTGACCCTCTCGATAGAGGTTGGCGAGCTTGGGAATGTCGGCCCTCGGGTTACCCGAGCCGAAGAGCGAGCCGACGATCTGCTTTTCCATGAGCGTGACATCGAGGAGGTTGACATTCGCCGTCATCTCGAGGGCCGGGTGGATGTTGGTCACGACGACTCGGCCCCGCTTCGACGCAAGAGCCATGGCCTCGGCCAACACTTGGCCGTCACCAACACCCATCGTCATGATGACCTTGTTGGCCATCGTTCCCCACGTGATGTCCTGCAGGAGCGGAAGCGCCTCGGCCATCGACGACGCGGTGTGCGTCGCGCCGAATTCCATGGCCTTCTCTCGTTTGAACTCGACCGGATCGATGGCGACGATGCGCTTCGCGCCGGCGAGACGCGCTCCCTGGATCGCGTTGGCACCGATACCACCCACACCGACGACGGCCACCGTGTCTCCGGGACGCACCTGCGCGGCATACACCGACGAACCCCATCCGGTCACCACACCGCAACCGAGGAGGCACATCTTGTCGAGCGGCAGGTCGGGTTCGATCTTGATGCACGACGCCTCGTTCACCACCGTGTGATGCGCGAAGGTGCCGAGCAAGCACATGAGTCCGAGGTCTTGGCCGTTCGCGTGATGACGCGCGCCACCGTCGGTGATCTGACGTCCACCGCCCATGAGCGCGCCGAGGTCGCACAGATTCTGATGACCAGTGGAACAGCTCGGGCATCGGCCGCACGACGGGATGAAGCCGAACACGACGTGATCACCGGGCGCCAGCCAACTCACACCTTCGCCGACTTCGCGCACGATGCCGGCGCCTTCGTGACCGCCGATGATCGGCAGCGCGAAAGGCAGATCACCCGTCACGAGATGTTCGTCGGAGTGGCACATTCCCGACGCCTTCATCTCGACCAACACTTCGCCGGCCTTTGGGGCGTCTAATTCGATCTCCTCGATGCTCCACGGTGCACCCAGTTCCCACAACACTGCTGCTTTGGTCTTCACGACGTCCCCATTTCCCCAGGGCCACAAGGTGGCCGAACCTTCGAAGAGAACGGTAGCCCCCGACGGCCAGGGCAGTTGTACGCTTGGCGTATGGACAGCACCGTGACCCCCACCGTGACCGCCGCCGACGACTCGTCTCTCCTCATGGTCGCTGACCACGGCGTTTCCGAATCGTCCACAGCCCCGACCCCCGCCCCCGACGACGAGCTCCTCATCGAAGAGATCTCGATCGACGGCATGTGCGGGGTCTACTGATTCACTCCCGCCCCGTGACCGTTGCGCTCGACTCGAGCCTGGAACTCCATCCGCAGGTGGCGGTGCGGCCCGAACCCTTCGGTGCTCTCGCTTACCACTACGGCAACCGGCGCCTGATCTTCCTGAAGCATCCCGACGTGGTATCGGTCGTGAAGAATCTCGATCAGCACGCCACGCTCGCCGACACTCTTCACGCCTGTGGTGTCGACCCTGACCGCTGGTCGTCGTTCGTCTCGGCTTTGTCGTCCCTCGAATCCTCGGAGATCGTCCGTGAGCGTGCAACCACTCGTTGAGCAATTGAAAGGCGGGCTCGACGCCCCCATCTGCCTCACGTGGGAACTCACCTACGCGTGCAATCTGCAGTGCGTGCACTGCCTGTCGTCGAGCGGCCAACGCGACCCGCGGGAACTGTCGACCGCCGAGG
This sequence comes from Acidimicrobiia bacterium, assembly GCA_009923785.1. Classification (GTDB taxonomy): domain Bacteria; phylum Actinomycetota; class Acidimicrobiia; order Acidimicrobiales; family Ilumatobacteraceae; genus Casp-actino8. The sequence goes on from RFSV01000076.1 coordinate 4,277, forward strand.
CCAAGCACGTACTCGACGAACTGCGCGACCTTCAGGTCTTCTACATCAACATCGGCGGTGGGGAGCCGATGGTTCGTCGCGACTTCTTCGACCTCGTCGAGTACTCGGTGGGCAACGGCATCGGAGTGAAGTTCTCCACCAACGGCGCTTTCATCGACAACGACAAGGCACGTCGTCTCGCGTCCATGGACTACCTCGACATTCAGATCAGTCTCGATGGTGTCGACGAGGCCACCAACGACGCAGTGCGCGGTGCAGGCTCGTATCGCATGGCGCGCACGGCGATGGACGAGCTGGCTTCGGCCGGATTCGGCCCCTTCAAGATCTCGGTGGTCGTCACACGCCACAACGTTGCGCAACTCGACGAGTTCAAGGCGTTGGCCGATTCGTACGGCGCGCAACTGCGCGTCACTCGCCTGAGGCCGGCCGGACGTGGTGCCGACTCGTGGCATGAATTGCATCCCACGCTCGGTCAACAGCGGCAGATCTACGACTGGTTGATGGCCAACGGCGAGAACGTGCTCACTGGCGACTCGTTCTTCCATCTGAACGCATTGGGCGACCCACTGCCCGGGCTCAACATGTGCGGGGCCGGACGCGTCGTGTGCCTCATCGATCCGATCGGCGACGTGTACGCGTGTCCGTTCGTCATCCACGACGAGTTCCGAGCCGGCAACGTGCGCGACGAGGGTGGCTTCGCCAAGGTTTGGAAAGAGAGCGATCTCTTCCGCTCGCTACGCGAACCTCAGTCGGCCGGAGCCTGTGCGTCGTGTGGCTCGTACGACGCGTGCCAAGGCGGATGCATGGCCGCCAAGTTCTTCACCGGTCTGCCGCTCGACGGCCCCGACCCCGAGTGCGTGGGCGGCGAGGGTGAGCATGCACTGCAGTCGGTGGTTCCCGGTTCGGCCCCCAAGCCGGCCATGGACCACACCAAGCCGGTGCGACTCGTCCGCAAGCCGGTCAGTACGTCCTGATGCGTCTCGTCGAACCGTTGGCACTCGGCGCACGTACGGCGCCCAATCGAGTGATGTTCGGTCCGCACGTCACCAATTTGGGTGATGACGATCGTCGCCTCACCGAGCGACACGTCGCGTACTACGAACGACGAGCCCGCGGCGGATGCGGCATCGTGGTCGTGGAGGGCGCCAGCGTCCATGCAAGCGACTGGCCGTACGAACGAGCACCACTTGCGGTGAAGTGCGAAAACGGCTGGCGAGCCGTCGCCGATGCTTGTCATCGTCACGGCTCACTCGTGATCGCGTCACTCGACCACTCCGGTGGACAAGGTTCATCGGCCTACTCCCAGCAGCCCCTGTGGGCACCGTCGCGAGTCCCCGAGGTCAACACGCGCGAAGTCCCGAAGTGGATGGAGGTCGACGATGTTCGAGCGGTGATCACCGGTTTCGCCGAGTCGGCACGTCTTGCCACCGCCTCGGGTGTCGACGGCGTCGAGATCAACGCCGGCCAGCACAGTTTGGTGCGCCAGTTCATGTCGGGTCTCACCAACCATCGGGGTGACGAGTGGGCCGACAAGACCGCTTTCGCTCGCCAAGTGATCGGTGCGGTGCGCGCCGCAGTCGGCGACGCCGTCGTCGGGCTGCGATTGTCGTGCGACGAACTGGCGCCCTGGGCCGGCATCACACCCGAGATGGCACCGGCACTTGCCGCCGAACTTGCGAATTGCGGACTCGATTACATCGTGGTGGTGCGCGGCGCAATCTTTTCGTCCGAAAAGACTCGGCCCGACTTCCACGAACCCACGGGCTTCAACATCGACGTGTGCCGCGCGGTACGAGAAGCGGTTTCTGAATCGACGGCGGTGTTCCTGCAGGGTTCGATCGTCGACGTCGGCCAGGCCGACTGGGCACTCGGCGACGGCGTGTGCGACGGCGTCGAGATGACCCGCGCTCAGATCGCCGATCCCGATCTCGTGGTCAAAGTTCGTCACGACGAAATCGAACGCATCCGACCTTGCATTCGCTGCAACCAGACCTGCCAGGTTCGTGACGCCCGCAATCCGATCGTGTCGTGCGTGGGTGAACCCTCATCGGGCCACGAGTCGAACGACCCCGACTGGTACGAGACGGCGCACTCGACGAAGCAGGTGCTGGTGATCGGCGGCGGCCCAGCCGGCCTCGAGACCGCTCGCGTGGCTGCGACACGAGGACATTCGGTGACCGTGGTCGACACGGCATCAGAAGTCGGCGGACTCGCACGTGTCGCCGGACCCGGAACGCCACTCGCCGACTGGCTCGAGCGCGAATGTCGGCGGCTCGGTGTGTCGATCGAAACCGATGTCGATGCAGCGACGATCGCATCGCGAGCGCCGACGTTCGACGTGGTCGTACAGGCAACCGGCTCGATCACCGGCACACCCGACTACACAGCTGACGCTCCGGTGATCGACGTAGCCGATCTCCGCCGCGGCACAACCTCCCTTCCCGACTCGGGAACCGTGGTCGTTCTCGATCCGATCGGCGGTCCGATTGGAGTCGCTCTCGCCGAGGAGCTCGGTGATCGTGCCGTTCTGGTCACTCCCGACAACATCGCCGGCAACGAGTTGTCGCGAACCGGCGATCTTGCGCCGGCCAACGTCCGACTCGCCCAGCGCAGTGCGACCGTGGTGAAACGGGCCGTCGTACGCGCCGTTGAATCCTCGGGCTCCGGTGTGCGCGTCCGTCTGCAGGATCGTTTCTCGGGCGAGATCCGCACGATCGACGGTGTGGCCGTTGTCGATGCCGGGTTCCGTCTACCGAGCGAGCCGATGCCCGAAGCTCATCACGTGGTCGGCGACGCCGTTGCGCCGCGCACGTTGCTCGAAGCAGTGCTCGAAGGGCGGCGAGCCGCCCGTGAAATCTGAACGACGGAGCGCCGGCCACCAGATCTAGACGATCGACGAAATGCGCTCGACAACGTCGACGGACAATGCGTCGATCACCGCCCGCACCGTTCCCTCGTTCACCACGGCGTCGAGGGCCGCACCGCCACTGGCCCGTTCGGGTAGTCCGGTGGTGAACACCACGAGACCCTGACCGGTCACCGCATTCACTGCCGCCGCCCGACCGAGTGTGCGCCACACCAATTCACCGCGCTGCAGACCGGGACGAACCGATGTGTGTCCTCCGGCCAGATCGAAGAGCATCTCGCGTCCGTCGGCCGATCGAGCACGTCCCGACACCTCGAGACCCGGTGCGACTTTCACTCCCCAGTCGATCGACCCGAAACCCGCCGCCCGCAACGACGCGTCGACGATGTCGCGTAGCGTTCGGATGTCGTCGCCGTTCTTCGCGTCGACTTCACTGCTCAGCCGCTCGTGCGCGAGTTCGACGTATGTCGGGTCGGTGTCGAATCCGACGAAGCGCCGACCGGTGCGTCGGGCCGCCAATGCCGTGGAACCCGAACCCATGAACGGATCGAGTACCAGATCACCAGCGAACGAGTACAAGTGAATGCATCGCTCGACGAGCGACACCGGGAACGGTGCCGGGTGATTCACTCGCGTGGCGCTCTCGGGTGCGATCTCCCACACGTCGAGAGTGGCTTCCATGAATTCGTCTCCGCTCACGGTCGCCTCGAAAGGAAGTCCACGCTTTTCGCGCTTGGCCACCGACAGTGCTCGATCGAAGCGGCCCTTGCTCGCGATCACCAGGCGTTC
>RFSV01000077.1 GCA_009923785.1 Acidimicrobiia bacterium
ACCACCACCAAGCCGTGAACCTGGGCGGGCTTGCGCCGAGCCACAGAGACCTCAGTTCTCGTCGGGAGTTTCTTCGTGGCGGGCTGGGCTCGGGTTCTCGCGCAGGATCTTGTCGATCCGCTCGGCCGATCGAATCACGTCGTCGACGCGGAACGACAGGATCGGCGTCTTTTTGGCCCGGATCTGACGACCCACTGCTCCCTGCAGGCGAATACGGTGTTCGTCGAGGGCCTCGACGATCGCTGCGTCGCCGTCTTCGCCACTCAACGAATCGAAATAGACCACGCCTCGGTTCATTTCGGAGTCGACCTCCACACGAGTGATCGTGACGAAGGAAAGGCGCTCGTCGTCGATACGGATGAGCTCGTCAGCGATCACCTCACGCAGGGATTCGCCGAGACGCACCGCCCGCGGGTATCCGCGAGAGGAACCACGAGACGGAGCTCGACGTGACGAGTTCTGAGAGCGACCCACCCTGTCAGGCTACGAGAATTCTCTACGAGAAATTCGGCTTGTCTCGAAGCGAGCGCTTCAACTCGGACACACCGGGCGTGGTGGCCACCACTTCGACGGCATCCCAGAGACGAAGCGCCTCGACCCCGCGGGGAATGCGGGCGATCACCGGGCCGAAGAACGACCCCTCGTCGGACGTTCCTGGACGAAAGGTGATGATCGGCGTCCCGACATCACGTCCGGTACGGGACAATGCGACCTCGGTGCTCTCTTCGATCTGCGCGTCGAACGACGTGTCGAAGGCCGATTCCACGAACCGGCGATCGAAGCCGGCGAGTTCGAGGCATTCACCAACGAACGACTCGGTGCTGGAGGCGAAGTCGTCACGTCGGCTCTTCACATGACCTTCGGTGCCGAGTGCCGTGTAAAAACGGCCGACGGCGTCGTTTCCGGCATCTCCACCGAATTCGTCGTCGAGGCGCAAAGCGACTCGCAGAGCTTCGTGGCCCATGGCGTGCCAACGCTTGTAGCGATCGTCGTACCAGTCGGCCTTGTTGTCACGATTCAGGTATTTGAGAGAGATCGGGCGCCACCGTACGTCGTACGATCGCTGTTCTTGTACCTCGACCACCCAGCGCGACGTGAGCCACGCCCACGGACACACTGGATCGAAGAAGAATTCGAGGTCACTCACGGGAGGCTCCCAATCGTGTCGAGGTTCAGGTGCGGACGATGAGCTTGTCTTCGTAGGTTTCGATCAGGTCGCCCTGCTTCAGATCCTGGAAGTCCGAGAGACCGATACCGCATTCGAAACCGTCGCGCACTTCTCGCACATCGTCCTTGAATCGACGCAGCGACTGGATACTTCCCTTCCAGATGATCACACCATCGCGGAGGAAGCGCACCTTCGATCCACGTGTGATCTGACCCGAGCGCACGTAGCAACCCGCGATGGCACCGATCTTGGGAACTCGGAAGATCTCGCGCACCTCGGCTTCGCCGGTGACCACCTCTTCGTACTCGGGAGCGAGCATTCCGAGCATGGCCTTCTCGATGTCTTCGAGGAGCTTGTAGATGATTTCGTAGGTGCGAATCTCGACCTTTTCGTTCTCGGCGAGATCTCGCGCCTTGCGATCAGGACGTACGTTGAAACCGATGATCGTGGCGTTGGTGGCACTCGCCAATGTGATGTCGTTCTCGGTGATCCCACCCACACCGCGATGCACGAATGCGAGCTTGACTTCCTCGCGTTCGAGGCGGCGAAGGCTTTCGCTGACTGCTTCGAGGGATCCCTGCACGTCGGCCTTGATCACCAGGTTGAGGGTGGCGACTTCGCCGGCCTGAATCTGGCTGAAAACATCCTCGAGTTTGACGCCCTTTTGCACGCGAGCATCGCCCCGCTGGCTCTTGGCGCGCTGGCGAGCTTCACGAGCGTCGCCCACGGTGCGGGCCGTCTTCTCGTCGGGTGCGGCGCGGAACTCGTCACCGGCGTTCGGGACGCTCGACAGACCGAGCACCTGAACCGGCGTCGATGGTCCGGCTTCTTTGATCTGCTGACCCTTGTCGTCGATCATGGCGCGCACACGACCCCACGCCGCGCCGGCCACGATCGGGTCGCCGACCTTCAACGTGCCCTTGTCGACCAGGATCGTGGCCACCGGACCACGACCGACGTCGAGATTCGCTTCGAGCACGATGCCCTTGGCACGACCGGACGGATTGGCCGTGAGTTCTTCGAGCTCGGCTACGAGGGTGAGCTGCTCGAGAAGATCATCGACGCCAAGTCCCTGTTGGGCCGACATCTCGACACAAATGGTGTCGCCGCCCCACGATTCGGGCACCAACTCGTTCTCCGCCAACTGGGCGAGCACCTTCTGAACGTCGGCGTTCTCTTTGTCGACCTTGTTCACGGCAACCACGATCGGTACCTCGGCGGCACGAGCGTGGGCGATGGCTTCGACGGTCTGCGGCATGACGCCGTCGTCGGCCGCCACCATGAGAACCACGATGTCGGTCACCTGGGCACCACGAGCACGCATCTTGGTGAACGCGGCGTGACCGGGTGTGTCGATGAAGGTGACCCTCTTGCCGTTCTGTTCGGTCTGATAGGCGCCGATGTGCTGCGTGATGCCACCGGCTTCGCCTTCGACCACGTTCGCGTTGCGAATGCGGTCGAGAAGTGTGGTCTTTCCGTGGTCGACGTGACCCATGACAGTGATGACCGGCGGGCGTGGCTGTTGAGCCTCTTCGTCGATGTCGTCGCTGTCGTCGAACAGCGCCTGAAGTTCCATCTCTTCTTGCTGACCCGGTTCGACGAGAAGGATCTCGGCACCGATGTCGAGCGCGAAGAGTTCCATCTGCTCGTCGGCGAGAGTCATGGTGGCCGTGACCATTTCGCCGTTCTTCATGAGGAAGCGAACGACATCGGCAGCCGTGCGATTCAGGCGCGGCGCGAACTCCTGAGCTGACACGCCACGTTCGATGACGACGATGCCCTCGGGAACCGGGACCGTCGACTCGGTGTAGCGAATCTCACCGGGCTGCAGCTCTTCCTCGCCACGACGTCGGCGACGGCCACGCGGTGCACGACGACCACCCGACGGACGAGGACCGCCACCCGGACGACCAGGACCGCCACCGGGACGACCAGGACCACCAGGACCGCCACCAGGGCCTCCGCCCGGACGGCCAGGACCACCAGGACCGCCACCGGGGCGCGGGCCACCGAATCCACCCGGACGTGGACCACCGGCTGGCCGAGCTGCTCCGCCTGGACGCGGACCGGTGGAATATCCACCGGGACGAGGACCGGCAGTGCGCGGACCACCAGGCGGCGGCGGAACCGGACGACCCGACGCGCTCATCGGACGACCAGGCGGCGGCGGAACCGGACGACCCGACGGACTTATCGGACGCGGCGGAGGTGCCGACGGACGGGGCGGGGCCCCGGCTGGCGCACTTGCGGCCGGACGGCCGTCGGCCGGAGGCGCAGGGGTCGCCGGGGCAGGCCGGGATTCCGGCGCAGGACGCGTCATCGGACGTGTGATGCCCTGTGTGGTGTCGCGGCCTGAGATCACCCGCGCTCCCGAAGCGGGTGCAGCAGCCGGCGCGGGTGCAGGTATGGCCTCGGCAGCCGGGGCCGGAGTTTCAGAAACGGTCGCAGCCGGAGCCTCGGGGGCCGCCGGAGCCGGTGACTCGGCGATCGGTGTTTCGACGACCGGGGTCTCGACGTCGGCCTTTGGCGCCGCCTCCTTGGGAGTCGCAGCCTTCTTGGCCACCGCTTTCTTCGCCGGGGCGACAGCATCAGCACTCGAGTCGTCGGTTGCCGCCTTACTGCCGGCCGCCTTCTTGGTGGCCGTTTTCTTGGCCGCCGTCTTCTTGGCCGCCTTGGGTTCTTCGGGCTGAACTTCACGCACCAGGCCCTCAGCCCGTGCCTTTTTCTCGATGATGTCGGCGAAGGCCGGAACCAGCGTCGAGGACGGACCCTTCACGTCGATCATGTTCGCCTTGGCGAGATCGACCAACTCGGCATTGCTCATGCCGAGTTTCTTCGCTAGTTCACTGACTTTGATCTTCGCCGTAGCCACTCAGTCGCAATCCTTCACAGTCGTCACATTCATCTTCAGATATTCAGACACCGGCTGACGAAGTCCGCCGAGACTCGCACGATCGACGGTCCGCCGCCAGGCACGCGCAAAGCCCGATGCAGCCAGCGCCCGGTCGAAGCATTCGACGGAGCACACCCACGCCCCACGTCCATCGGACCCCGATGCCACCCGTCCACCGTCACGTGCGACGCAGCGCACCATGGTGCGCGCCGAACGTCGTTCACGGCATCCCACGCAGGTGCGGGTCGGAGAGGTGGAAAGGAGACCGGTCATTGGATCAGGCTGGCTCCTCGGTCGGTGTTTCGGCAGGGGTCTCGACCACGTCTTCAGCAGAAGCTTCGACTGCATCCTCAGCCAACCGCGCCGCATTGGCTGCTTCGACTTCGGCAGCCGTCATGATCGTGCCGTCGGCGGCGTGCCATTCGTGCTCACCGGTGTCGGCGTTCAGAACCCACGCTCCCTCGGCGTACTCCTCGGAATCGACGTAGATGCCGGCCTTCTCGTTGCGGTCTTGGGTCTCGCTCTTGATATCGATGCGCAGACCAGTCAGGCGGGCGGCCAGACGGGCGTTCTGCCCTTCCTTGCCGATGGCCAGACTCAACTGGAAGTCGGGAACGATCACATCAGCCTGAGTTCCGTCCTCGCTCACCCGAACTTCGGTGACCTTGGCCGGCGACAGGGCCTTGGCGATGAAATCAGGAAGATCTTCGCTGAAGGGAACGATGTCGATCTTCTCTTGGTTGAGTTCGTTCACGACCATGCGCACTCGCGCACCGCGGGCACCCACGCAGGCTCCGACCGGATCGACGTTGTTGTCGTTCGACCACACGGCGATCTTGGTGCGGTGGCCTGGCTCGCGGGCGCAGGCCTTGATCTCGACCACACCGTCGGCAATCTCAGGAACTTCAAGTTCGAACAATCGCTTCACGAGTCCCGGATGGGTGCGACTCACGATGATCTGCGGGCCCTTCTGGGTACGGCGCACTTCGACGATGTAGGCCTTCATACGGGCACCCGGGTTGGCGCGCTCGTACGGCACCTGCTCGCTTTGCGGCATGAGTGCTTCGACCTTGCCGAGATCGAGCAGAGCGAAACGACTGTCGGTCTGCTGAACGATGCCGGTGACGATGTCGCCTTCGCGGTTGGCGTACTCCTCGAACTTGCGCTCACGCTCGGCCTCGCGAATGCGCTGGCCCATCACCTGGCGGAAGGTCTGAGCGGCAATTCGTCCGAGTTCACCCTTGTTGGGCGTGTCGTCGCGTGGATTGACCCAGTTTCCGTCCTCGTCGATGTCGTAGGCGGTGAAGGTGATCTCGAGTGTGTCGGGGTTGAGGCCGACTTCGACTTCTTCGGCCGCGCCTGGTCGACGTTTGTAGGCGGTGGCCAGCGCATCGACGAGAACCTGCAAGAGGTCGTCGACCGAGATGTTCTTCTCCGCCGCCAGCAGGCGGACGGCTTCGGCCATGTCGAGGTTGCTCATGTCGGCGTGACTCCTGGGTGAAGTGGTTCGAGTAACGAGATGCTGGTCAGGGTTGGGATCGGTCGGATTTTCGGGCACTTGAGTCTGCCGGGGGTTTGCCCGGCTTACTCCTTTGACCACCGGGTTTGGTCCCGGATCGGCCAGATTTGCCCGGCTTGGCGGTCTTGCCCGCGGGTCCTTTCGGCTTGGGCGTCGGACCCCAGACGAAGACAGTGCGGGCTCGGTCGATCTGGTCGAGAGGGATGATCCGCTCCTCGGACTCGACGCGCACGGTGCAGGTCGTGTCGTCGGCCGCCACCAATTCACCGGTGAGTCGGCGCTGACCGGCCTCCACGTCGCGTAGTCGAACGTTGACGGTCTTGCCCACCTCACGCTGAAAGTGCCACGGACGACGCAACGTACGTTCGAGTCCGGGACTCGACACTTCAAGGGTGTAGTGACCAGGAATCGGATCGGTGTGGTCGAGTTCTCGTGACACGAGCCGCGTGCACTGTGACAAGGCATCCACGTCGACTCCCCCTGGCGAACCGGGAGGTGTGTCGACCGTGATCTTCAACGTTCCGCCGGCGAACTCGAGGTCGTAGAGATCGAGTTGCAGATCGGCCACGATCGGAGACACCAGTTCATGAAGGCGGCGCTCGATGGCGGATCCGTCGCTCATGTGCACCTCCTGACTCTCGTGTTCGTCGCCCGTGGCTTTGTGTTGTCGACCTGATCGCCGAGCGCGAATCGGGCCCTAAGACTGAAAAAGACGTGGGATTTCTCCCACGCCTTTCCACGGACCCGAGCGAACTCGAGCGATCAAGACCCCCTCAGCATACAGGGCCCACCAGTAACCTTCGACCGATGTTGCGGATGTCGACACTGTTCGTACGCACGCTTCGGGAGACCCCGTCCGATGCCGAAGTACCGAGCCACCAGCTCTTGCTCCGCGCCGGCTACATCCGACGAGCAGCACCTGGAGGCTTCACCTGGCTGCCACTTGGCTGGACGGTCTACCGAAACGTCGAAGAGATCGTCCGCGACGAGATGAATCGAGCCGGATTCCAGGAAGTTCACTTCCCGGCCTTGTTGCCGAAGGAACCGTACGAGGCCACCAATCGCTGGACCGAGTACGGCGACAACTTGTTCCGACTGAAGGATCGCCGCGGCGTCGACTACCTGCTCGGACCGACGCACGAAGAGATGTTCACTCTTCTCGTGAAGGACTTGTACTCGTCCTACAAGGACCTTCCTCTCGTCATCTATCAGATCCAGACCAAGTACCGCGACGAGGCCCGACCGAGAGCCGGACTCCTTCGCGGCCGTGAGTTCGTCATGAAGGACTCGTACTCCTTCGACGTCGACGATGCTGGACTCGCCACGTCCTACGAAGCTCACCGGGACGCCTACATCCGCACTTTCGAACGACTCGGACTTCCCTTCGTCATCGTCTCGGCGATGTCAGGCGCCATGGGCGGATCGAAGAGCGAAGAATTCCTCGCCCCCCTCGATGTAGGAGAAGACACGTTCGTTCGGTGCACCTCCTGCGGATACGCCGCCAATACCGAAGCAATCAGTGTGCCGATTCCAACGGCCGTCGATTCGTCCGATCTTCCAGCGGCCGTCGTGTGCGACACGCCTGATACGCCCACCATCGCGACGTTGGTCGATCTGTTGAACAATCGTCCCGATCTCGCACGTGGTGATCGTCCCTGGACTGCCGCCGACACACTGAAGAACGTGATCGTGATGCTGCGCCATCCTGACGGCACGCGTGAACCGCTCGCCGTCGGCGTTCCGGGCGATCGCGATGTCGACATGAAACGTCTCGAAGCCAGTGTGAGCCCAGCCGAACCCGAGCCCTTCACCGACGAGGACTTCGCGCGCCATTCACAACTCGTGAAGGGATACATCGGACCCGGGGTGCTCGGCGGTGACACCGGCATTCGCTACCTGCTCGACCCGCGAGTGGTCGCCGGAACGCGTTGGGTCACCGGAGCGAACCAGCCCGGACGTCACGTCGTCGGACTCGTCGCCGGACGCGACTTCTCGGGTGACGGCACGATCGAAGCCGCCGAGGTTCGCGAGGGCGATGCGTGCCCGTCGTGTTCGGGAACGCTCGAAATGGCCCGCGGCATCGAGATCGGCCACATTTTCCAGCTCGGTCGCAAGTATGCCGAGGCTCTCGATCTCACGGTGCTCGATCAGAACGGCAAACAAGTCGTGGTCACGATGGGTTCGTACGGTATCGGCGTGTCGCGTGCGGTGGCTGCCATTGCCGAGTCGAGTTGCGACGAGATTGGCCT
>RFSV01000078.1 GCA_009923785.1 Acidimicrobiia bacterium
CTCGGTGGCCGTACCGCTGTCAGTTCGGCGGTGAGGTCGAGGGCCATACCGAGTACGTCGAAACCGGGGCCAAGATTGGCCGAAGATGCCGGAACGACGACTCTCATCTGCGCCTCAACCGTTCGACACCGTGACGAGGCCTTCGAGAACTCGCGCTGCGGCACCGGAATCGATCGACGCGCGCGCCATGTCGAGACCAGTCGGTAGATCGGCGGCTGCGTCGGCTACGACGAGTCCGGCCGCCGCGTTGAGAATCACGATGTCTCGATGTGCACCACTCTCCCCGGCCACGACCCTCCGGACGGCTTCGGCGTTGACCTCGGGGGTTCCACCCACCAGCTCGTCGGGAATAGCCGGGGCCAATCCGAGTTCGACTGGGTCGACCGAGAACGTCCGGACTCGACCGTTACGAAGCTCGAGAACTGTCGAGGTGCCGGTCGTCGTCAGTTCGTCGAGACCCTGGCCGTGTACCACCCACGATGACACTGAACCGTGCAGGCGCAGTGACGCGAGCATCCGTTCGGCGACGTGAGGATTGGCGACACCGATCACCTGACGACGTACGCGGCCGGGATTGGCCATGGGACCAAGCAAGTTGAACACCGTCGGAACTCCCACCTCACGGCGGGCCGGCGCCGCGAAGCGAAAAGCAGGGTGGTAGCGAGGGGCCAGACAAAACCCCATTCCCACGTCTTCGACACAACGTTTCACACCGGCCGGATCGAGTTCGACGCGCACACCGAGGGCCTCCAGAACATCGGCAGTTCCACACTGCGACGACGAAGCCCGCGCCCCGTGCTTGCAGACCGGCACTCCGGCCCCGGCGACGACGAGCGCCGCCATTGTGCTCACGTTGATCGAGTGACTTCGATCGCCGCCGGTTCCGACGATGTCGATCGCTCGGCTTGCGAGTTCGTCACCGAGCGGGACGATCTCGGCCGCCGCCAAGACAGCATCGAGTAGGCCAGAGATCTCCTCGGGTGTCTCACCCTTGGCGCGCAAAGCAATGATGAAGCCGATCAACTGCGCCGGAGTCGCGTCGCCGGCCAGGATCGTGGCCATGGCAGTGCGTGCGTGGTCTGCCGGAAGATCTTCTCGGTCGAGTAGACGCGAAATCAGTGTCGGCCAACCACCAATGAGTTCGAGAGCTTCGGACACGCTGTCAGGCTAGAGCGACCATCGGTCGCATCGACCATGAGATTCGAATGACGACTTCGAACGACGTTCAGGCCGTTCGGCGGCGTTGCCGCACGATTCGACGCCTCTCGCGCTCGGTTGTGCCGCCCCACACCCCCACCTTTTCCCGACTGGCCAGTGCATGTTCGAGACACGCCACTCGCACATCGCACAGCGCGCACACATCCTTGGCCACCTCGGCCTCTTCGTCGGTCTCCGGAAAAAAGACTTCCGGATCGAGACCACGGCAAGCGCCCAGTTCTCGCCAGACAAAGTTCATGACCTACCCCCTACCCCACGGCGACCTTAGAACCGTCGGGCTGGGGATGTAAAGGGGTTCTTAACTGCGCAGGTCGGAGACGAGTTCGGCCACGTTCAGGGCCGACAACTCGATCTCTTCCAGGTAATTCGGGTGATCACACACCAGAACACCACCAGAAGTGGCCAAGGTTTCGATCTGTCCAGCGGTCACGTCGAAGTGGAGATAATGCACGGCCGACGTGGTGTCTTCGCGGGTGAGCTGGTTCTCGTGCTGGGCCTCGGGGTACGAGCGAATCTCGGAGCCGTCGGAGAGGCGAATGGCGATCGAGCGTTCCATGCCGACCAGACGGGGTAGCCATTCCCGCATCGAATCGTCGCTCGTCAACTCGATGAAGAGCGTTGCGCACAGGCGACCGGACTCGGGAATCATCGGGTTGTAGATGTCGAGTTCGATTTGGATCTCTTCGTCAGTCGAGAGCTTCTCGGCGCGAGCCATCTCCTGGATCTGCGAACGAATCGTCTCCCGATTCTCGAAGACGATCGACACGAAAGTGCCGAGCATGAGTCGACGACGCGCCTTCAGGTCGATGATCTGTCGACGGAACTCTTCGCGGTTGCGTTCGTAGGCACGCAGGTCGAGGATGTCGTCGAGGGTGAGTTTGCGGGGGGACATGGTGGATGTCACTTCGTCTCCTGGGGGATCACTTCTTCGGTTCTTCGGGGATGCCGTAAGCACGAGCCACGAGTTGCAGAGGATGCATCGGCTCACGACCGGTTTGTTCGTTGATGGCCACATTCGCGAGGTGGCAGTCGCCCGTGACGACGTCGCTGTCGGCCTTGTTGATCTCGTCGGCCAACTTGGCGGCAATGGGTAATGACAGATCGGCGTTCTCGGCGCGCAACCCCCACATACCGTCGATTCCTGAGCACTGCTGAACCAACTTGATCTTGGCGCCGGTGAGCTTCATGAGATCACGGCTCTTGAGGCCGATGTTCTGAGCTCTCAGGTGGCACGGCGTGTGATAGGCGATGCTCTCGGGGATGTGGCCGGTGAAATCGGTGTCGAGCGACGTGTCGTCACCCTTGTGGATCTTGATGAGGTATTCGCTCGAGTCGTAGGTGTTCTCGGCAACCAACTTCGCATCGGCGCCACCGATGTAATCGACGTAGTCCTTCTTCAACACGTAGCCGCATGTCGGCTGGGGAACGACGATGTCGTTGCCCTGACGAACCGAGGTCGCCAGAGCAGCCACGTTCTCGGCGGCCACTTTCTTGAACTGCTCGATGTCGCCACTGTGAAGGAACGGCGCACCGCAACATTTCGTGGTATTGGCCAAGGTGCATTCGACTCCGTTGCGCTCGTACACCTTCACGAGATCGTGACCGATCTCGGGAGCCTGATATTCGACGAGACATGTGGGGTAGATGGCGACGCGCCCCTGTCGCTTACCGAGACGCAGCTTCGGGCGACGGTTGAACCAAGTGGTGAAACGCTGGCGCGCGAACGGAGGTAGCAAACGCTTCGACGACACGCCGGCGGTCTTTTCGACCGCCTTGCGCACCACCGATTCCTTCTTCGCGCCGAGCACCTTGTTGGCAATCGGCGTCGCCGTGGCCACCTTGCCCAGAAGGTCGGTACGACCCATCACCTTGGTGGTGAGGCGATCGCGCAGACCGACCTGCTTGTTGACCGTGCGCATGGCGTCGGCCCGCAACATGAGTCGGGGAAAATCGAGATCCCATTCGCTCTGACCCGGGATGTACGGGCAGTTGATGTAGCAGAGCTTGCACTGGAAGCACTCGTCGATCACCTGATCTTGTTGAGCCGGAGTGAGTCGACCGGCGTCCTGATCCTCGTGCTGATCGATGAAGTCGAACAACGTGGGAAAGGCCGTGCAGAACTTGAAGCACAGGCGACACCCATGACACAGGTCGTACACACGCGTGAGCTCGTCACGAACGTCCTTTTCGTCCAGATATTTCGGATGTTTCGGGTCGTATGTGATGGTCACGGGAGTCCTCGCTCGTCGAGATACAACTATCGGGGCATCGAAAGGGTCGACGCGCCTTGCGGCAACGTCGACCCCCTCGACATGTTCTTACCAGACGACGTGGTGTCGATCAGAGTGCGGCGAGACCCTGCTCGAAACGTCCGGCGTGGCTCTTCTCGGCTCGGGCGAGAGTTTCGAACCAGTCGGCGATTTCGGCGAAGCCCTCGTCGCGGGCAGTCTTGGCGAAGCCGGGGTACATCTGGGTGTACTCGTAGGTCTCGCCTTCGATCGACGCCTTGAAGTTGGCCTCGGTCTCGCCGATCGGAAGATCGGTGGCCGGGTCGCCCACTTCGGCGATGAACTCGAGGTGACCGTGAGCATGTCCGGTCTCACCTTCGGCGACCGAACGGAACAGGGCGGCGGCATCGGGGTAGCCCTCGACGTCGGCCTTCTGAGCGAACCAGAGGTAGCGACGGTTGGCCTGGCTCTCGCCGGCGAACGCGTGCTTCAGGTTCTCGTGTGTCTTGGTGCCCTTCAGGCTCATGACAACTTCTCCTTTGCTGGGTTGTTGGGGGTTGTTGACGTGGGACTTGCCATGTCGTGTCCCACGGCGCACCGCGGGCAGACACCTTTGAACAGAATCGAGGCTTCCCGAACCTCGAAACCGTCGAGTCCGTCCACAGGAAGGCCATCGGCCCCCGACACGTAGACGTCACGAACATCACCGCACCGATCGCACACCACGTGGTGGTGATCATCGGTGTTGGGGTCGAAACGGGTGGCACCCGTTCCCAGATCGAGAGAGCGCAGCTCGCCCATCGCCGCCAGATCGGTGAGAGTCTGGTACACGGTGCGCAGAGAGATGCCGGGCATCTGGGCCGACGCTTCGGCGAAGAGGGCATCGGCCGTCGGATGGCAGTCGTTCTCGTGCATCAAACGAAAGAGGAGTTGCCGCTGGGGGGTCACCTTCAGGCCATTGGTCCGAAAAGATTCGGTGAGTTCAGCCGGCGATCGCACGACTCGAGATTAGGGCTCACGGTCTGTTCGTTCGCAAGTCGTGCAGATTGACATTCTGTGAAAACTGTCTCAGGGGTCGCCGACTACCCTCATCCCGTGCCCGCCGCCCGACTTTTCGACCGACCGACGATGGCCCGAGCACTGGCCGACGAAGAATTCGATGTCTTGGTGGTCGGCGGCGGTGTCACCGGACTCGGTGTGGCCGTCGATGCCGTGTCACGCGGACTACGGGTGGCGCTTGTCGAACGTGACGATTTTGCCAGCGGAACCTCGTCCAAGAGCTCGAAATTGATTCATGGCGGACTTCGCTATCTCCAACAAGGCGACGTTCGCCTCGTCTACGAGGCCCTTCACGAACGCCAACGCCTCTATCGCAATGCTCCCCACCTCGTTCGAGTTCTGCCCTTCATGATCCCGATCCTTTCGAAGGACGGAGTCGTGTCAAAAAAGATCGCCCGCGCTCTCGGCTCGGCTCTCTGGATGTACGACGTCACGGGTGGCTGGCGAATCGGACGCTTCCACCGTCGGGCGCGACGAAACAAGGCGCTCTCCTACATGCCCACCATGAATGCCGGGCGCCTCGCTTCGGCCTACGTGTACTACGACGCAGAGGCCGACGACGCCGGACTCTGCTTGGCTCTCGCCCGCACCGCCGCCGAGCTCGGTGCCGTGGTGATCAATCGCACCTCGTACCTCGGAGACCGCCGCGTCGAGCTCGACGGACGTTCCTTCGACGTTCGCGCCCGCGTAATTGTCGACGCGACCGGCGTCTGGAACCGTCAGGTTCCCACTCGTCCGGCCAAGGGAGTTCACCTCACGGTTCCCTGGGAGAAAGTGCGGAACTCGATCGCTGTCGTCATTCCCGTACCGAAGGATCGACGTTCGCTCTTCGTCGTTCCGTGGGGACCACGACCCGACGGAACATTCAGCCACACCTACGTCGGCACGACCGACACCGGTTACGAGGGTCCGCTCGACGACCCGCAGTGCACGCGCGACGACATCGAGTACGTATTGCGTGCGTTGAATGCGAGCGTGACCACGGGAGTGACGGTCGACGACGTGACTGGCACCTGGGCCGGACTGCGACCCCTCGTCATCGGCGACGATTCCACCTCGGGCCGAACCGCCGATCTGTCGCGTCGGCATCTCGTCACGACAGGCGACGACGGAACCATCACGATCACCGGTGGAAAACTCACCACCTATCGTCGCATGGCGCAAGACACCGTCGACGTGGTCGTCGAACGACTCGGGCACCGTGCCCGTTGCCGAACCAAACGCTTGCGCCTCTACGGACACGACGGTCGTCGCGAACGCGCCGTCGCCGAACTCGTCCGCCTCGATCCGTCTCTTGGCGCACCGCTGATCGACGGCCTTCCGTACCGACGAGCCGATGTCGTCCACGCAGCTCGCCACGAGATGGCGTGTTCGGTCGACGACGTACTCTCGCGTCGTACTCGCGCCCTACTCGTCGATCGAGACGGAGCACAGAATGCCGCGGCCGACGTGGCTCGAATCATGGCTTCGATCCTCGGCTGGGATCACGACCGCGAAATCGCCGAAGTAGCCCGTTTCGTCGAGATCTGCGAGCACGAACGGACCGCCGCCGGCCTACGAGAGGACGAACTCCATGCGTGAGATCACCGAACCCATCGAACTGGTCATTGCGCCTGGAGCGACGCCAACGACTCGATGGGCTCCTTCTCCGATTGCTTCGAGCGTCGTCGAGGAACTGGCCACGATCTGTCCGATCTCCACCGATGTCGACGAGCGCGCTCGGGCGAGCCGAGACTGGTGGCCCCTCACGATGCGATGGGCCCTTCACGGTGAGTTAGCGGCCCTCTGCGCCGTGGTGTGTCGACCGGCGTCGACCGACGACGTTTCCCGCATCGCGTCGATCTGCCATCGAGAGCGCGTTCCGCTCACGCCGGTCGGCGGTCGCAGTGGCGTCTGTGGCGCCGCAATTCCTCGTCATGGTGGAGTCGTTCTCGACATGTCGGCCATGCAAGGAGTGAACGACGTCGACGACGTCTCATTGGTCGTCGACGTCGAACCCGGAACCTTCGGCCCCGATCTCGAACAACATCTCGCCCAGTTCGGAATGACGATCGGCCACTACCCGCAGAGTTTCGACATTGCCACCGTCGGCGGCTGGGTCGCCTGTCGCGGTGCCGGCCAGTACTCGACGCGCTACGGCAAGGTCGAGGACATGGTCGTGGGTCTCGAGGTGGTCCTGGCCGACGGTCGCGTGGTGCGAACTGGAGGTGCGCCGGCAGCATCGGCCGGACCCGATCTCACCCAGTTGTTCCTCGGAAGCGAGGGAACCCTCGGCATCGTGACGCGTGTCTGGTTGCGCGCCCATCCATCGCCGGTGTCGGAACGGCGCGCCGCCTACGGGTTCGGTGATTTCGAATCGGGCCTCGATGCGTGTCGACGGGTCATGCAACGGGGCGGCACACCGGCCGTCCTTCGCCTCTACGACGCCGACGAGAGCGCGCGCGGGCGCGGTGGCGACGGCACGATCTGCGTCCTCCTCGTCCTCGACGAGGGCGATGTCGCTTCGGTCGACGCGTCGATGGCGATCGTCGACGAGGAGGCACTCGCCACCGACGGATGCCACCCTCTCGATCCGGAACTTGTCGCAGCCTGGCTCGAACATCGCAACGACACGAGCGGACTCCAGGCGCTCACCCGGAAGAACTTCGTGATCGACACGATGGAGATCGCCGGCCCGTGGATCCGTCTGGCCAACGTGTTTCACGAGGCGCGTCGTGCTCTCACCGAAGCTGGCGCTCGAACCGCCACCTGCCACCTGTCGCACAGCTACACCGACGGCGCGTGCCTGTACTTCACCTTCGCCGCCAAGCCCGGCGACGAACAGGCCGACCTCGACCGCCTCTATCGCGACCTCTGGGACGCCGGAACCCG
>RFSV01000079.1 GCA_009923785.1 Acidimicrobiia bacterium
CAGGTCTTCTGGGTGCACAACCGCGTGCAGACGATCGAGGAATGCGCAGCCGGACTCCGAGAACTCGTCCCCGAGGCACGTATCGCCGTGGCCCACGGGCAGATGGACGAAGGAACACTCGAGCAGATCGTTCTCGACTTCTGGGAAGGTGAATACGACGTCCTGGTGTGCACAACGATCATCGAGAGCGGCATCGACATGCCGACGGTGAACACGCTCGTGGTCGAGCGATCCGATCTTCTCGGTCTCGGACAGATGCACCAGTTGCGGGGTCGAGTGGGACGAAGCGGTCAACGCGCCTACGCCTATCTCTTCCACCCGGCCGACCGCGTTCTCACCGAAGAGGCGGCGAACTTCGCCGACATGGTCAACCAGGCTCGTCAGGCCGGACACTGCGAGGGAATGGTCGTGGTGGCCGCCGCACGCCAGGTGTGGGGGCTTTCCCCGGCGACGAGTTCGCTCGAACCAACCGAGCCCGTGGTGAACGCCATCATCCGCGCCTTCGCCACGATCTTTTTGCCCGAAGTTCAAGCCGAGGCCCGATCGTGGACCGAGATCACCCTCGCCGACACCGTGGCCGAGTTGGCCTCGGCACTCGCCGAGGGACGTATCGAGTACGGCATGGGCATCTACCGGCCCGACGGCGGCCACGAGGTGTTGCCGTACGCCATCGAGTATCCGTCGGCCACCGTGGCACGCGTGTTCGTCTACGACCCGAATTGGCCCCTGGTCGAGCGCTACGTCGACCTCGATCTCGAACGCGATCGTTGGCGCTTCTCGTTCGCCGCCGACGATCAATCGAATGATCCCTACGCCTGGACCGGCGGCGAGGAAGATCTCGACCTCAACTCGATCTCGGTGCGGGCCGCGGCCTTGGAGGCTCGGGGCGTCGTACTAACTCCGCCACCCGGCCTCTAGACGCGCAACGCCGCGTCGAGGGCCGACCGGAAGCGGTCGAGCGAGAACTCTGAGGCGCGTGCCACCGCCGCCTTCGCCATGGCTTGACGTCGATCGCCGTCGGTCATGAGCGTGTAGGTGTGACGGGCCAGCTCGTCGAGTGTGCGCCAGTGGAAGCCGTCGACACCGTGGCGCACGATCTCGGCTGGTCCAGCCGAACCGAACACCACCGGCACCGCGCCAGCCGCCATCGCTTCCACCACCGCGATGCCGAAATGTTCGAACCGTTCGGGATGCGTCGACTCGTCTTCGCCGAAACCCGAGCCGTGCCAGTAGATCGACGACTGCGTGAGCACATCTTCCACGAGTGATCGGGGCTGATTGATGCACACGGCCACCGGGTAGCCACGGGCAGCCTTCTTCACGTCGAGGGTGTAGTTGCGGTTGGCGGCATCGGCTCCGCCCACGAACGTGAGCCCCCACTGCGATCCGGCGTCTTTGGTACGGCCGAGATCGTGCATGCGGGTGAAGCCCTCCAGAAGATTGAGTTGCTTCTTGCAGTGTCCGTGCACCGGGTCGAAGAACCGGCCGATACTCGAAATGGTGGCGGTCTTGCGACCCCAGTCGGCGACCACTACCGGGCGTACCGGCGGGAACACCACTCGACTGGTCACGTTCCAGATCTCCTGAGTCCACTTGGCGGTGTAGGCCGAGTTGGCGAGGAACTGCGAATAACTCGAGAGCCACGACTGATCGGTGATCCGACGCCCGAAGCCCCGTTTGATGCGAGCGACTTTGCTCGGGTTCGCCTCGCTGTCGTCGACACCGACGATGAGCGAGTGGGCGACGCGTGACAC
Source organism: Acidimicrobiia bacterium (assembly GCA_009923785.1). Taxonomy (GTDB): domain Bacteria; phylum Actinomycetota; class Acidimicrobiia; order Acidimicrobiales; family Ilumatobacteraceae; genus Casp-actino8. Next base: position 1,755 of record RFSV01000079.1, read on the forward strand.
CCGCTCGCTGCGCTTCTGGCGGGCCGTGGGCAACGGCTGGGGAAAGTGCACGTAATAGATGCCGGTCTCGGCCCGACACACCGCCTGGCTGCGATAGGTGCCGTTCACCAACACGTCGAAGTCGGCACTGGCCTCGCTTGCTTCGCGGTCGTTCTTCACCTCGACAAATCCGCATCCCGACACGTCGACACCGAGTCGATCCATCGCCTCGGCTGCGTCAACCGGCTCGGGTCCGAGCAGCGTCACGTCGTGACCGATGCGTAGATGTTCGGCGATGGCCCCGCTCACCTGTTCGGCCCCACCGTACGTACCCCAGTAGAGGTTGTAGACGGCGATACGACTCACTTGGTGACCTCCCACCGCATGAGCGAGCGACGACTGACCCGCTTGTCCATCATGAAGCGATCACGCACCATGGCCGGCAGCCACTTCAGGTACGACAGGAAGACGTGCCGTCGCTCGGCCGCCTTCACTGTGAGAGGCATCTGCAACGTGAGAGGACGCTTGACGAGATCTGCCCAGTGGATCTGCAGGAACCGTTTGAACTCTCCGAGGCCGGCCCGCCATGCAACCAGTGCCGGAGCGCATTTCGCGAGCATGAGCAACCGATTGCGCTCGGTGTGAAACCTGAATACGGGCGAATCGATGCCGCTCGATTGCGCGTGTCGATGACGTACTAGCGCTTTGGGTTCGTATACGTAACGCCATTGTTGGAGTCGGCCACGCCATGACAGGTCAGTATCTTCGTAGTAGAGGAAGAAACGTTCGTCGAACACGCCCACTGACTCGAGATATTCCTTCTTCAACAGCACGGCCCCACCACACCAAGCGAACACTTCGGCCGGCTCTTCGTACTGCCCGCGATCGCGCTCCTGGAAACCTCGGTCGCCGCCGAAGCCACCGGCGTACAGGTTGGAACCCACATTGTTGATCACGTCGAACGACGATGTACTGAGCGGCACCTCGAACCAGGTTGGTTCGGGGCCCACTTCGACCGTGGTGCTGCCCGCGTCTTCATGGAACACAACGTCACGTCGAGACGGCGCGTACAGAAGCAGGCCGAGCCTGCACGGTGTCACGTCGACCTCGGTCGGCCATGACACCCGCAAGGCACCGTGAAGCTTCGTCCAACGTTGCATCTCCATCGGCGAGCCCTCGGGCTCGTCCATTGACTTGTAGACGCCTTCGTCGGTCACGAATCGTTTGTCGCAACGCTCACCATCGATGCGCACGGCCTGGATGCAGACGCCCGGTGGTTCGTCGGGGCCGAGATCGCTCCGCTCGGCGATGTCGAATTCCACGCCTGTGAAGCGAGGAGCGAACACCATCTTGGCTGACACCGCGCCCACATCGGTCGTGTCTTGGATGGCGCCGTGCATGGCTCGTAGCCAACCCGGGTCGACCGTCGCGTCGTTGTTCACGAGGGCCACGAAATCGGGCTCGAATCCGTTCTCGGGCGGCGCCGTGATGCCGAGATTGCACCCACCGGCGAAACCGAGATTGGCCAACGGTTCGAGAATGCGCACCTGAGGCAACACGGCCTGTACTCGGGGCGTGATGTTGTCGAGCGAGCCGTTGTCGACCATCAGGATCTCGAGTCGGTCGGCTGGCCAATCGGTGGCTGCCAAGGACTGCAGGCAGTCGATCGTCATCTGCCCGCCGTCGAACGACAGGACGACTACCCGAACCTTGGGTTCGTCGCTCATGATGCGACAGCACCGACCACACGAACGGTCTCACGCGGCAGTGAGTCGACGGCACCGATCCACTGGGCCAACACGTCGGCGGCGTCGCTCCACGTCCACGAGGCTGCGGTGGCCTTGGCGGCCGTCGATGCCTCTAGCCACACGCGGTCGTCGTCGAGAACGGGTCGCAGCGCGTCAGCAATCGCGTCGAGATCGTCGACCACGACCAATCCGGTGTCGGCAAGCCCGTCACCGGCGAACGGCGCGTGGGCCGTCAGGTCGGTGATCGTCGGAATTCCGCGGGCCATCATGTGTGTCACTGTCGTCGACGCCATTCCCCGTTCGATGATGTGGAAATCCACACCGACTCGCGCCGACAGTAGTCGTCGTTCGCGTACATCTGACGTAACCGACTGGTCATCGATCGAAAACAGTGTCGCACTCAATGTGTCAGCGAGGTACTGATGTACCGACTCATCTCCACTTGAGATCGCAATCACTCGATCGGGCGTGTCGACGACCGGTGTAACCGTCGGGTGCGCGGGAGGCATCACCAGAACTGGTGGAGCTTCGGGTGCGAGCTGTCGCACGATGCCGGCCAGTCGATCAGAGCCGACGATGATCGATCGCGCCGACGCGATCACGTCGGGCAACCAATCCGTCGGTGCGTCAATTGGCCCCCCAGCGATGTCGACAACGTCGTCCTGGAGCCACACGTGACATCCTTCGTCGGCTGATCGCGCTAGAGCAAGAATCGAATCGAGCCGTGCGCCGATCATGAGGATCACATGGTCGAACTCATGGCGCGTGAAGTGACCACCAAATGCTCCTTCGGGCCACACTCGCACTCCTACGAGTCGAGCCCGCTGGTCATCGGTCGTGTCGGCGAAGAGCGAAACACGCGCCGGGCCCGACGGCCACGAGCTTGCGAGTTCGGCGGCCAGACTGCGTCGTTCGTCGACCGCGTCGGCCCACGATCCCACCAGCGCGATGGTGGGGGGAATCGCCGTCATGACGTCAGGCCTTCGGCAGACGGGAGACGACGTCTTTCAGCTCAGCGATCTGCTCTTCGATCGCCTTCACAGCGCTCACCGACGTCTCAGTGTCAACACGCAGACGCTCGGCGTAGCCGAGGTAGAGGGGCAAGGTGTCGGCCGATCCGGCTCGAACATCGTCGTCGAGTCGCTGAAGGATCACGGCCATTTCCGCAAGCGCGGCGCGAAGCTCGGCCACTTCGCTCTGCAGGGCCTGTACGTCCTGGGACAACGATGCTTTCGATCGACGTCCGCCACGAGCCACGTGGCGAGCCTAATGCGTCCATTAGCGTCGAGCCGTGGCCTCGATCCCCCGGCAGATCTCGCGCATGGTAAAGGCGCCATTACGACCACTCGCTCGTCGCGTGGGGCTGGCCGCACCTACCAACGAGTGGTGGAACGCCCGCCAAGGCCCATGGGTGTACGCGCCGTTCGAACGGGCGGCCGCGTGCAACGTGTGTCGATGGCAAGGCGACGACTTCGTCGGCCCTTTCCACTCCGAGATGGCCGCGTGCCCGGTGTGCGGGAGCGTGTCGCGAGATCGGTTCTTGTTGCACAGTTTCTTCTCGACCATTGCCAAACCGTCTGGATTACGGGTGTGGGAGACGAGTCCTCGGCTCGGCGTTCACTACCGCCAGATGATGCGCAAGCACTTCGATTACTTCGCCAGCGACTACGACCTGTCGGCCCACGAAGGCGACGTCCAGATCGACCTGCAGAACGTCGCCCTTCCCGACGAGTCGATCGACGTTTTGCTGACTCCCCACGTTCTCGAACACGTTCCCGACACCGACCAGGCGTTGTCGGAGATTCGCCGAGTCTTGAAGCCCGGTGGCCACATGTTCTTGCAGGTGCCGTTGCAAGTCGGCGCGACTCGCGTGCCGCCCGAACCCGAGTTCCACGCCGACAACACTCCGGTGTTCTTCAACTTCGGTTGGGACCTCACGCACCGGCTTCGACATCACGAGTTCACTGTCGATGTGTTGGTGACCGAGGAATGGCGCGACGTGTTGCGCGGTACCGCTGATCCGATCGCGTCGAACGGTGACGGCTTCCACGTGGAGGACTTGATCTCATCTGCTCGCGGTGCTCTCGATCTCGATCGCGACCTCGTGTCGATCGCCGATCGGGCGACCTCGCGTGCACTCGGCGCTCTCCCGCCGTACCACCACGTCACGTGGCGGTGCCGTAAACCGAACTGAGCGTCAGCCGCCCTGCACCACGCCGCGGGCGCCAGTGATGTTCCAAGTGACCGGCACATGAACCAGACCAGTGTCGTAGGCCTTGTACTGACGCACGTCGAAGCGAATGCGGTGATCCCATTGGTCGAAGCCGATGGTCTCGGTGTGATCGGTGAGCCCAACCGACAGTAAGTACGAACCCTCGAGAAGCGGCAGCGAGGGAATCGACACCTTGGCCGAGGCGGCGCCGTCCACCAGCCCGAGTGACACGCCGCAGCGACGAGTGTTGGTTCCCCATACGTGCTGACCATCGGGCGTGTCGACGCGTAGTCGCACGACCAGATCTTGGAGGGGCCGATGTGCAGTGAACGAGATGTCGATGTCGAGCGGGTCGAGTGACGTAGGAGACGTAACACCTTCGCCATCGGACGTGAAGGCGACGTTCACGATCTGGGCCTCGCCGGTCCCCCATCGGGTGCCGATCTCAGCCGATTCGTCGGTGGTGGCCGGCACTGCGTCCCCGGTGTAGGCGGCGATCACGTCGGCGGCCGGGCCGACTTGTTTGAGGTCGCCCTTGTCGATCCAGGCGACCGTCGAACACAGATGCTGAACCTGGCCGAGGCCGTGACTCACGAACACGATCGTGCGTCCGTCCCGCCGGAATTGATCGATACGTTCGGCGCTCTTGCGCTGGAAACTCTCGTCGCCGACCGACAGCACCTCGTCGATGAGCAGCACGTCGGGCTCAACGTGGGCGGCCACGGCGAATCCGAGGCGCACGAACATGCCCGACGAGTAGTTCTTGACCGGTGTGTCGATGAACTGTTCGAGTCCGGCGAAGTCGACGATGTCGTCGAACCGAGCCTCGATGTCCTTCTTCGAGAGTCCGAGAATGGCGCCGTTCAAAAACACGTTCTCGCGTCCGGAGAGTTCGGGATGGAAGCCGGCACCGAGCTCGAGGAGAGCCGACAGGCGTCCGGTGACGGCGACGCGTCCTTTGTCGGGAACCAGAATTCCGGCCAAACACTTGAGGAGCGTGCTCTTTCCCGAACCGTTCGATCCGATCACCCCGAAGGTGGTTCCCTCCGGCACGTCGAACGACACACCTTTCAGCGCCCAGAAGGTCTCGTAGCGGGCGCGGCGACCGCGCAGGATCGAGGCCTTCAACGACTGATTGCGTTCGTGATAGAGGCGGAAGTTCTTCCAGACCTCGTCCACCACGACTGCTTCGCTCATAGCCCCGTCAGTCTTGCCGATGCGCACTAGGTTGGCGGGTCATGGGCGCCGTAGCCAGCGTGATCGCATCTCGCGAACTGCTGTGGAACCTCACCCTCCGTGAGCTTCGCACGAAGTATCGGCGGTCGTTCCTGGGGTGGACGTGGTCGATGCTCAACCCACTCGCCACGGTTGCGATCTACTCGTTCGTGTTCGGTGTGGTGTTCAACGCGCAAGCACCGACTGGCGCGAATAGCGACATCCGCGGGTTCGCCTGGTTCCTTCTGGCAGCCCTGTTGCCGTGGAACTTCTTCGCTCTCATCAACAACCTCGGCTTGTCGGCCATCTCCTCGAATGCCGGATTGGTGCGTCGAGTGGCGTTCCCGCGCGAGACCTTGGTGTTCGCCAATGTGTTGCATGCCGCCGTGCAGTTCTCGATCGAGATCGGATTGCTGTGCGTGATCTTCCTCGTCCTCGGGAGCCCGATCCTGCCGTGGCTGCCGAT
>RFSV01000080.1 GCA_009923785.1 Acidimicrobiia bacterium
GTCGTCGCCTGCGGAGGCGATGACTCGTCGTCCTCCGATCTTTCCCGCGATGAACTCCTGGCCATTCTCGAAGCAGCCCGTGTCGACTCGAACGTTGTGCAGGCCTTCAACGATGACGAGTTGCAGGATTTAGTCGACCAGCTACTCGAGGGACTCGGCGATCTACCGGCGCCCGAGACCACAGTTTCAGAAAATCCTGACGTCACGGCCGCCGAAACTCCGGCTGAACCAGCGACGGACACATCTGATGCTCCCGATACCGGAGAGAGCGCCCCTGATGAACCGAATCAACCCGAAGAGTCGACCGCACCGGAGTCAGGTGGAGCACCGTTCCCGAGCGTCGTGCTTACTTTGCCGGGAGTTTCGATTCCCCTCGGAAATCTGCTCGAATTTGCCTCGACTCTAGGAGTCGAAGGCGTGACGTTCTCCGACTCGGGAGGAACCCGCACCTACTCGATCACCGTCACCGAGAACGGTTTTGGAAACGTCGACATCACCAATGTCAAGGTCACGTGGATCGTCGACGGGGTTCAGACGCCGGTACGGGCATCGAAACAGTCCGACATCTCTTCGACGAAGTCGGTATGGACCGTGAGAACTGAATCAGGTCCTGCACGAATGACAATTACGGTGATCGATGAAGACGGCGACAGTGCCGGCAAGAGCTTCATCTTCAACTCCTGACCGACCGACGAAATTCGCCCACTCTGATGCGCTAAGCACCGAAACCGGTACTCAACGCATCAGGGTGGGCACTTTCGTTCAGGTGGTGGGGGAGGACGGGGGGTCGGCTCGGAAGAGTTCGGCCACTCCGCCAATGGACGCCAGAACGTTCGACATGTCGGATGGAACGAAGATCTTCGTTGCCTGACCATTGGCGATCTTGCCGAGTGCTTCGAGGTACTTGATCGCGATCAGGTCGTTCGTTGGATCACCCTCGTGAATAGCCGCGTATACGGAACGGATTGCTTCGGCCTCACCTTCGGCTTCGGCGATCTGCTTGAACTTCTCAGCTTCGGCCAAGGCACGAATAGCTGCAGCCTCTCCTTCGGCTTCCAAAATCTGCTGCTGGCGAACAGCCTCGGCGCGCAGGATCGCCGCCTGCTGCTCACCTTCGGCACGTGTAATTTCTGCTTGACGGTGACCTTCAGCTGTCGTCACCGTCGCACGACGCGTTCGCTCGGCTTTCATTTGCTCATGCATCGCATTCATGACGTCGGTCGGGGGATCGATGCGTTGAATCTCGACTCGCTTGACGCGCACACCCCAGGTGTCGGTCGCGTCGTCGAGGATTTCTCGCAAGTTGGTGTTGATCTTGTCGCGTGACGTGAGTGCTTGATCGAGTTGCATGTCGCCGATCAGATTTCGCAGATTCGTCTGTGCGAGCTTGGTGATTGCCACCATGAAATTGGCGACGTTGTAAATGAGACGTTGTGGGTCGGTTGGCTCGTAGTACACAACGGCATCAACACTTACCACGACATTGTCGGAGGTGATGACTTCCTGGGGCGGCACATCGATCACCTGCTCGCGCATGTCGACGATGCGGACCTTGTCGATGAATGGAAGGATGAGCCGTAGACCAGGATCGACGGTGGCGAAGTAACGACCGAGACGCTCGATCACTCCACGTTGATACGGCCGAACGATCTTGACTGCCGATGCCAAGAAGATGATGAACAGCAGGAACACTGCTGCAGCGACGATGAACAAGATCATGGGTGGTCTCCTTCGTTCGACATGACGCGTTTGACGACCACTCCGGTTCCTCGAACCTCGACGACGCGCACCGACGTACCAGCCGGAATCGACTCGTGATCGAGTGATTCGGCGCGCCACTCCTCCCGCCCAATTCGCACCGAGCCGGCCCCGGTCGGACCGGGCGAGATGTCGGTGGTGATCGTTCCATCTTGATGGAGGACTCGCTGTGAACCCACCCCCACCGGCGGTTGGATTCGGTCGAGTCGTCGACGTAGAGGAATGAATGCGAACGAGGTGAGGGCGGCGATTCCGACGAACAGAATCCACTGAAGACCAATCGATCCGCCTACGAAGGCGGCGATGGCGGCCGCCAGAGCACCCGCCGCGAAGGGGAGGAAGAAAAAAGTGCCGGGGGTGAACATCTCTCCGATGAGGAATCCGGCGATCACCAGAATCCAGATCCACCGCCAGACGTCAGTGTCTCCCATGTAGTCAGGCTAGTTCTCGAGACGTCACTCGTCACCGCGGACGACCCATGCGTCCTACTGTGTTCTCATATGGACTGGATCTCGGACCCCACCGCATGGAGCGCTCTCGCTGCTCTGCTCACGCTCGAGATCGTGCTCGGCGTCGACAACGTCGTCTTCATCTCGATTCTTGCCTCGAAACTCCCGGACGACCAGCAGGATCGCGCGCGACGAACCGGGCTTCTGGCTGCAGGAGGCATGCGTGTCCTGCTCCTTCTCGGAGTTGGCTGGATCATCACTTTGAAAAAGGAACTTTTCTCGATCGGATCGGTTGGATTCAGCGGCAAGGAACTGATCCTTCTTGCAGGCGGGTTGTTCCTCATCTACAAGGCGACCAAGGAGATCCATCACAAACTCGAAGGCGACGAAGGTCAGAAATCTGCCAAGGTGGCACCGACTTTCGCGGCTGTTATCGCTCAGGTCATGATCCTCGATCTCGTCTTTTCGATCGATTCGGTGATCACAGCGGTCGGCATGACCACCTACGTGTGGGTGATGGTGATCGCCATCATGGTTGCAGTCGTCATCATGCTCATTGCATCGAAAGGTATTTATTCATTCGTGAACGCCCATCCGTCGGTGAAGATGCTCGCCTTGGCCTTCTTGCTCCTGATCGGTACGACCTTGATCGCCGAGGGATTCGGACAGAAGATCCCGAAGGGATACATCTACGCAGCAATGGCCTTCTCAGTCTTCGTCGAGGTGCTCAACATCGGAACCCGACGCAAAGCAAAGCAAGCTCCCCCCGTTCATCTACGTGAGCCGATCGTGCAGAACTGAGACGACGAAACGTCACGAGGGCTTGACCTCCTCGCCTCGAAGAAGTCACCCGGCGTTCATCTGCATCTCGTACCTTTCGCTCGTCGTCGAAAGGTAGGTGTCATGAAATTTCGTCTCATTGGTGCTCTGCTCGTTGGTCTTGTCATGGTCGCGTGGTTAGGAACTCCAACTCAGGCTGGGACGAAATTCGAACTCGTAGCCATTGGCACTTTCGACAGTGGTGTTGGTGAAGGTGGCGCCGAGATCTCGAAGTACGACGGGTGGACTCGCCAGATCTTCGTCACGAACGGCGCCGAGGACCGAATCGACGTCGTCGACGTGCGAAATCCGGCCGATATGAAATTGGTTCGTTCGATCGATCTCACCGCCTTCGGTCCGTCCATCACCAGTGTTGACGTGATCAAAGGCCTGGGTGTCGCCACAGTCGTTGGGTCGCCAGCCACCGAACCAGGAACGGCAGTCTTTTTCAGTCCGACGACTGGTCAAGTCCTGTTCAGTCGTCAGGTGGGGTCCCTTCCCGACATGGTGACCTTTGCCGGCAATGGTTCGGCCGTGCTGGTCGCCAACGAGGGAGAACCCCGTTGCATCGATGCATCGGGTGATGTGGTCACCGACCCCACCGAGGCCGTGAACCCTCAGGGGTCGGTGAGCATCATCAGAATCGTCGATGGCGTACCTGGCGAGGCGACGAACGTCGGCTTCACATCTCTCGACTCGGCGACAGCTGCCCTTCAGGCTGACGGGGTTCGAGTCCCGATCTGGCCCGGCGCAACACCGTCGCAGGATTTCGAACCCGAGTTCATCACCGTGTCAGGTCGGTATGCCTATGTCACCCTTCAGGAGGCCAATTCGGTGGCCATCATCGATTGGAGAGCGGCTGAATTGGTCGGTGTGAAGGGCCTCGGATTGAAGTCGTGGACAAACTCCTGGATCGGTTTCGACGCAAGTGACAAAGACGAGGCGTACAACACAAAGATCTGGCCGGTACAGAACATGTACATGCCCGACGGCATCGCCTCGATGAACGTCGGCGGAAAGACGTACTTGGTGACGGCGAACGAAGGTGATGGCGTCGAATACTTCGCCGGTCCAGTATCGGATGACGACGAACAAGATCTCTGCTACACCGACGAGACGCGAGTGAAGGCGAACTCGACCCGTCGGTTTTTCCCGAAGGTCTCGGCGACAGTGATCAACTCGGTCGATTGAAGGTCACGTCGAGCTACCCGAGTGTGACGGGTGAGAACGGATACACGAAGCTCGCGGCATATGGTGGGCGTTCGTTCACGATTTGGGACACGTCCGGCAAGGTGGTGTTCGACTCAGGGTCAGGCCTCGAGGCAATCATTCGTGCGTCGATCAGCGAGGAGGATTGGCTCGAAGATCATGATGGACGCAGCGACGACAAAGGCCCCGAACCCGAGGGCGTCGCTGTCGGAGCTCCCTACGGAGTTCCGACGATCTTCGTAGGACTCGAGCGTTCGGGCGGTGTCATGGTGTTCGACGCATCCGACCCTGCTTCTCCCGACTTCGTTCAGTGGGCTCGGACGGCCGATGTCTCACCCGAAGGTCTGCAGTACGTGCCGGCCTACGCCTCGGTCACCGGCAAGCCTCTCCTCATCGTCTCCCATGAGATCTCGGGAACCACGACGGTCTTCGAGATTCGTCGCTGACGACACTGGTCGAGTCTCGCCGCCGCGACGCTGAGGGGCAGTTCGTGGCGGCGAGATTCACAACTCGCCGCGGTCGAGTGCCGTGAGTACTTCAGTCGCTCGCTCCCGAACGGCGTCGAGGTCACTCAACTTGAAGGCTGCCCGCACTTGCTGAGCGACTCGAGGATTGCGTCCGAATGTCGCTTCGTGTCGGGCCATGAAGTCCCAATACAAAGTGGTGAACGGACAGGCGTCGTCGCCCACTCTCTTCTTGCGGTCGTATCGGCACCCCTTGCAGTAGTCGCTCATCTTGTCGATGTAGGCACCACCTGATGCATACGGCTTGGTGGCCATCCGGCCTCCATCGGCATATTGCGACATTCCGATCACGTTCGGCACCATTACCCACTCGGCACCGTCGACGAAGTTCTCCCACATCCAGTCGGTGAGTTGCTGCGGGTCGATTCCGGCGATGAGGGAGAGATTCCCGATGATCATGAGCCGCTGGATGTGGTGCGCATAGGCGCGTTCATGAACGTCACCAAGCGTGGACGACAGGCATCTCATGTGCGTCCGATTCGGATCGGAGAACACCGGAGGGAGCGGGCGGCTCGCACCGAGCGAGTTCTCACGTGCGTAGTCGGGCATCCACAGCCAGTACAGACCCCACACGTATTCCCGCCAACCGATCACTTGGCGAATGAATCCCTCGGCCGATTCGATCGGCACACGTCCCTCGTCGAAGGCATCTTGCACGGCGTCGCACACCTCGGCAGGAGACAGTCGACCGACGTTCAGATACGGCGACAGTAATGAGTGAGCGAGATGCCAACTCCCAGTGGTCATGGCGTCTTCGTGCGGACCGAACATCGGCAACAACGACTCGACGAAATGGTGAAGACGGCGGAGGGCGCCGGCTCGAGAGGTCGACCACAGTCCGCTCGGAGCCGCCCCATGACACTGCCTGGAGATGTCGTTGATGACGGCGAGATCGATGTCGTCGAGTTCGTCGATCAGGGGTTCTGGCCAGTGATTGGCGCCGTCCTTCGGTGGTGGCTGGCGGTTCTCGGCGTCGAAGTTCCAGCGTCCTCCGATCGGCGAGGGATCGTCCGACGAGGTGTCCATGAGGTACCCGAGTCGTGTTCTCTGCCAGCGGTAGAAGTCCTCCATCTTGAATGACTTGCGACCCGACACCCAGTCGGCGAAGTCCTCGTAATGACACAGGAATTGATTGGATCGCACGATGGTGCATCCGAGCTCGCGAACCATCTGCAAACCTCGGAAGCTGGCCGGCTCGGTGACGACCACCGCAGTAGGGGAGAAGTCGGAGACATGTTCGTGAAAACCACGGGAGAGCGACGACGCCTTCCGATAGTCGACTTCGAAACCCTCAGTACGGAGTTCTTTGGCGAAATGTCTCATCGACGAGATCACGAAGTGGGCTCGCTGTACGTGCCATGTCTTCGACGCGAGTTTTGCGGAACTCTCCACCATAAGGATCCGATGCGTCGTGGGTGAAGCAGACCCGAGCGCACCGATCCAGCGACCGAGTTGGTCTCCGAGCACCCAAATCGTCTCCACATGGTCAATGTAACGTCACTGATCGACGAAGGTCTCGGCGAGCATCGAGAGCGACTCGCGTAGTTCCACATCAGGCAAAAATCGTCCGATGATCGGCACATCGGTCGGATTCGAGAGGACCATTTCCACAGTCACGACGTCGTCGCTCATACTGACCGTTAACGAGATTTCGCGATCGGGAAATGAACGATCGATCACCATCTCGGCTGCTGAACGAGGATCATCACCGACCGACGCCGCTCGTGCTGCGTCCCGTGTTACGTGAACCAGATGTATCCGATCGACGAGGATCACGAAGACCTGAATCGCGCCGAGTAACGCGATGACGAGAACAGGGATCGTCAGAGCGAACTCAACTGTTGCTTGACCGCGGTCGAGACGTGACTCAGGGCAGTTGCGAGGTGACACTGTCGATCACGCGGTCGAATAGGTCGCCAATCTTTCCACCCCCTCCACCTCCGCTGGCCCACGCCACCACCAAGAGGGCGATGAGTGCGGCAGCGAGAATGACGAGTGCGTATTCCGAGGTTGCTTGTCCGAGATCGCGACGGGGAGTTTCGAGTGATCGATTCATGTTTCCTCTCAGAAGGACAGATCGAGGCGGGACAGGGTGCCGATGAGTGTGGGAACGATGACGAGAACGAGGAACGACGGCAACACGCAGACGACAAGGGGAAGCGACAACTCGATGGCGAGTTCACGAGAAGAACTCTCCAGTTGGCGCCGTCGAATGGCATGGGCATCGATCGAAAGCCGAGTGACGACGTCATCGAGCGGGACTCCGAGACGGTGACCTGCGTCGAGCGCGTCGACCAGAGGGCGAGCTCGTACACCGATCGACCTCACGAGAACGTCGAGTGCATCACTGAACCGTCCGCCGTCATCGAGCTCGCGTACCGCCGACTCGAAAGAGGGTCGCAGTAAAGGGTCGACGTTGAAGGCCGCCACCATCAGAGTGTCGACTGGTGTGTATCCAGCTCGAAGAGTCGC
>RFSV01000009.1 GCA_009923785.1 Acidimicrobiia bacterium
GAGCTCGTCCTCATTGGAGGTCCGATTGGGTCGCCTTCTGAGACGCATCGCCGTCGCGTGGTCGATCGCCGGCTGGTGCAGATCATGAGTGTCGAAGGTGCGGGGGACGATGCCGGTTCGCGGTGCGAACTGATGTGGCAACGTTCCTGATGACACAGGGTCGGCTACATAAGAAAAGACCAGCGTCTCCCGTGGGAAACCGCTGGTCATCTCGCGCGCTCGAAGGGACTCGAACCCCTAACCTTTTGATCCGTAGGACTCGATAACGAGGCCCAAGTCGGTCTGTAGGGCTCCAGAAGTCCTGGATGTCTGCAGTAACGGTTTCCAGCGGGTTCAGCTGGGTTCGGGAAATTCTTGTCGGACCACTGACCGAAGTACTGACCTGAGGCTCAAGTTGGAGCGAAGTCCACACCTAAACGTTTGGCGTGCGTCGCTTTAGGGAGCGAGAGGCAAGTCCGATAGTGGCAAGAGCACCGACAAGGGCGCAGAGGCCGGGAACTGGGCCTCGCGGCGGGGATCTCGCTCGGGCACGTCCCGAGCCGAGAAGGGGCTGACAATCCTGGGTCGAAAACCCCTGTTCAGAGGGCATTTTCCCCGTTCGTCAAAAAATCTTGAGAAATGCGCGAGACGGGGCGCAGTGGGGGCTCTTGCCTGGCATGAACGCCACGACCTTCACCCGCTCGATCCTCTCCCTCGTCGGCCTGGCCGTCATCGGTTTCTCCACGGTGGCGTGCCAGGTGATCGATGCTCCGGTCCACGAGCTCCAGGTCGCTGCAGCCGTCGCTGGTCCGGCTGTCGAGGTGGCCACCCAGACGATCGAGACCGAGGTCGAAGACACCATCGTGCGTGGTCGCAAAGTGTTCGATCCGCAGGCCGGAGCCCGTCACATCGTCGAGACCTACACCGCTCCGGCGGCAACGTTCGCTGGCCTCTACGGCTCCGAGGCCCACCAGATCTTCAAGGTCTTCACCCCCGCCGGCTGGACCGCATCGGATCGCCGTGACCTGGTGGTGTTCGTTCACGGTGGTGCCTGGAGCTTCGGTTCGGCTGACGAAGTCGAGTCGGTGTCGATGGATCTACTCGCTCAGGGAGCCGTGATCGTGTCGATCGAGTACGAGTTGGAAGTTCCGGCCTTCGATCAGATCGCCGATGTCGTGGCAGCCGTTCGTTGGGCGCAGGCCAACGCAGACGGACTGGGCGCCGACATCGACCGCACCTTCTTGGTGGGTCACTCGGCCGGAGCTCACCTGAGTCTGCTCACCGCCGTCGCTCCCAACGAGGTCCGAGGCGGCGACTTCCTTCGGCCGGTGATCGGCGTGATCGGCATCGCCGGCCCCTACGGAATCAACGATGCGAACTACGACCCCGAGATCGTCGGACTTCGAGTTCAAGAGATCGTGGCCCACGTGAACCGCTGCGAGGCCGTCGAATGTTCGGCCGAGATCCTGGATTCGCTGGCACCGTCGACCTATGTCGATGCCAACGACCCGGCGGTGTACATGATCGCTGGTGAACTCGACGACTTGGCACCCGCCAGTCATGCCTGGCAGGTCGAGGCAGCGTATGCCGCCGCGGGAATCGGCGATCGAGTGTGGGTCGACGAAGTCGAGGGTGCTGGCCACCAGCCGGGCTTCGGAGCCAACGCTGCGTCGATCTCCGAGTTCATGAGCGTCGCAGGATCGATCTGAGATGACGGCTCAACGTTCAGCACCACTCGACGGTATTCGAGGGGTGGCACTCGCGTGCCCGATCGTCGTCCACCTTGGTCTCGTCGGGTCGGACCGCGGACTGTGGTTGGCAATCGGCATGTTCTTCACATTGTCGGCGTTCCTCGTGACCTCGCTCGCTCTGAAGGAATTCGAGACGACCGGAAACTTCGGTCTGAAGAAATTTTGGATTCGTCGACTTCGTCGATTGATGCCGGCGTCGCTTTTGGTTCTCGCCGCAACGGTCGTCGTTGCCGTTGCCATCGAGTGGCCGGGACTGGCGGCCTTGCGAGGCGACGTTCTCTCGGCGCTGGCCTGGGGAGCCAACTGGGAGCAACTGCATGGTGGTGGCTATTGGGACGCCTTTTCGCCCAGTTTGACCCATCACTTCTGGTCGCTGTCGTTCGAAGAGCAGGTGTACGTCATTTTTCCGTTACTGGTGATCGTCCTCGTGCTGATGCGCCGGCTGTCGATACTCCGGTGGCCACTCGCCCGGATGCTCGGGGTGGCGGCCGTCGTGATGATCGGACTGTCGTGGACGTTCTTGTGGACCATCGACGACCCGTCGACGCTGTATCTCAGTACCTGGTCGCGTCTCGGTGAGATCGGGTGGGGCATCGCCGCCGCGTGTTGGAGTCACGCGTCGACGAAGCGCAGATTGACGAGTCGGCAAGCGACCGTTCTCCTGCTCGTGGCGATGGCGATGGCTGCGCCCTGGTGGATCGAGGCAGCTGGTGACACGACGGCTGGGATTCGTTGGGGGATCACGTGGGCGACACCACCGACCGCGGTCGTGATCGCCATGTTGTGGCGGTATCCGAACACATGGATCTCACGCGGATTCTCACTGTCGATTCCGGTGTGGCTCGGTCGACGTTCCTATGGCATCTATTTGTTGCATCTTCCGATCATCGAACTCTTGGCGTTCCATCTTCGGAGCGAGCGTCTCCCGGTCTGGGGAATGATCAGTGCGGTCGTAGCGACCGTTGTCGGTGCGGAGGCAATGTTTCGATTCATCGAAGAACCATTTCGAATCGGACGGCGGATTCCGATCGACCGGAGGTTCGCGGGTGCACTCGTTGTTGCGGTACTCGCCATCATTCCATCGGTCCTGGTGGTCACTCGTCCCGATTCGAGGGTGATGGCAATCGAACCACCCGCACCACCTCCGACGACTGCGCAGTCAGTGGCGATAGATCAGGTAGGTACGACGCCGTCGCTTCCGGACTCGGCCGACGACGTCGTCGAAATCGTCGGTAACCGAACCGTGTTGGTGATCGGCGACTCCACGGCTTGGGTGACGCGAGGTGCCGTCGATCTCGCGCTCAAACCCTTGGGGTACACGACGTACGGAGTGCACATGGTCGGATGTCCGGTCGGAGGTGATGTACGTCTCAAGACATCAGTCATGGGTGGTGCAGTGAATGTTCGTGACAAGGGAGAAGAGCCCGGTTGCGACGAGTGGTGGAACGTCCTTCTTCCGGGTTGGCTCGACGCCATCGAGCCCGAAGTGGTCGTAGTCGTGGGAGGGTACGCGCTCGCGTGGGAGGTCGATCCCCAAGGCGACGACAACTGGTGTCAACTCGGCGACGGGACTGACCGATGTGAAGAATGGGCGGCGGGCCGCCTCGGTGCGTTGGACGAACGGGTCAGGCAACACTCTCCGCTTTCCCGCATCGTGTACACGACGGCAGGACATGTCGACCCCTGGGGCCCCCTCGACATACCCGGTGAATCGATCGACGTCTTGAATGCTTTGCTTCGTCAGCAAGCGATGGTTTCGAACTCGCCGATCATCGACCTTGGCAGTTGGCTCGACGACCATCTCGACCTAACCGTCGATGGCACCCACCTTGGGCCCGACGGTGTCGAGGCACTGGCACCGTGGCTTGCCGATGGGCTACCTGCGGCACTGGGCAACTGAACCATCGTTCAGGCGTCGAGCTGCCAGTGGAATCTGCGTCCGACTGGCGACATCTCGCGCGCTCGAAGGGACTCGAACCCCTAACCTTTTGATCCGTAGTCAAATGCTCTATCCATTGAGCTACGAGCGCTAGCGGGTGCAAGTTTAGGGTCGAAAGCCCTGCTCCCCACCGAAAACGGTCAAGATCCGGCACCCCTGGTCAGGAGGGCGGGCACCACGACGAGGTGCACCACGGGCGCCAACTTCCAGAACGTTGCCACGTGACAAGGCCCATGCGGGCGTTCACCTCGGGATCGAGTAGTTGGGTCGGGTCAGTCACGCCGTAATTGGCCAGCCACCGTTTGTGCGAACTCCAGTTGATTTGGAAGAGGCCGAGGCAGCAGTAACTACGAGCGCTCGGATTGAAGCGGCTCTCTCGCTGCACCACGAAGAGTGCGTCATTCTCGAGTTCGTCGGGCCAGACGTCGCGCACGATCTGTTCGACTTCGGTGCGGGTGTAGGTGCGAGTCGGGTCGTAGGGGATCTGGCGCATGTCGTTCGACGAGGACGACGATCCTGACGGTTGTGGCGGACGAGTGGTCGTCGTCGTGGTCGTGGGTCGACGCGCTCCTTCGGGAAGGCAGATCGTCTGGCCCACCTTGAGTGGTGACGAGATCGTCTTTCCGTTCGCGGCAGCGAGTGGGCCGGGCTTCACGCCAGCGCGCTCAGCGATCCCGTACCACGAGTCACCGGGCTGCACCACGTAGTCGAGTCCGCAGCGAGGTGCTGACGGGTTCTGTGGTGATGTGTCGGGAGCGGTGGCGGTCGGTTCGGGCGGGGCTACCACCACTCCAGCCGGTAGGCAGAGTTCGTCACCGGGCGACAGCGGAGCCTGCACGGTGAGACCGTTCGAGCCAGCGATGAGTCCCGGCGTCACACCAGCGCGAGAACCGATGGCGTACCACGAGTCACCGGGCAGAACCACATACGTGGAGGCACAGGTGCGGCTGGCTGCCGTGACGGTTGGTGATTCAGGGGACGTGACCGATGGGGCAGGGCTCGGCGTGATGGGTGCCGTGTTCGTCGGATCGCTGTCGTCTCGTGTCGACGTTGCGTCGATCTGAGTCAGGGCTGCTGCGCCGGGCGTCGGGGAGGGTGAGACGCCGTTCCCGTCGCCTCGAAGAGCCAGGGCAACCGGGGCGATCAGACCTCCTAGAACCGCTATGGCCACCAGCCGACGCTTGAAGTAGTCGGGGCGAGGCGCGAGTGGGTCACGCCGAGGCTTTGGTCGTCGCCAGCCCGGCTGACTCGGGTCGAGTGGACCCGGATGAGAGGACTGTTGGTAAGTACTCATTCCCCGTTCCGTGGCGTCTGCCGACGATCAGTGTGGTCGGGTCGTCATCAAATCGCAACAAAGCGAGGGCTGAGCAGGAGCAACGCTGGCGGAGAGGGTGGGATTTGAACCCACGGACCCCTTTTAGGAGGTCAACGTCTTAGCAGGACGTCCCGTTCAACCAGGCTCCGGCACCTCTCCCTGGTCCGGAGGAGTGTACAGGCGGTCATGGGAGCGCCATCAGGGCGGAACGGGAGGGATTCGAACCCCCGGGCCCTTTCGAGCCGGCCGCTTTCAAGGCGGCTGCATTTGTCCGCTCTGCCACCGTTCCGGAGTCGAGGCTAGCGAGCCGTCGACGCGCTTCCCGGGTGGTGTTCAGGGCGCGATGCGGACTCCGAACATCCGCTCGAACTCGGCGTAGTAATCAGCGTCGTTCTCGAGCGCGCCGAGTCCCACCCAGTCGGCGTCATTCATGGTTTCACGTCGAGACAAGATCTCGGGTCCGCCCCAACTCACCGGGTAGCGCAGTTTCGGCGAGTCGGTTCGGATGGCGTCGAGAACGACGGCTCCTACTTCGAACGGATCGGTGGCCTGAGCCATACCGGCGGCGTAGAACTGGAAGAGGCGCCGGTAGTGAGCGTCGTAGGCGCCACTCGAATTCGGTGCATCCACGTTCTTGGCGAAGATCGCTGACTTCGTGATCCCCGGTTCGACGATGGCCACCCGGATGTTCCACGGTGCGAGCTCTTGAGCGAGTCCTTCCGACATCGCTTCGAGTGCCCACTTCGATGCCACGTATGGCGCTTGGGCGAGAGCGGCAAAGCGTCCGACCACCGATGACACGTTCACGATCGTGCCGGCCGACCGTTCGCGCATCCGTGGCAACACGGCTTGCACGCATCGCACTGCGCCGCAGAGATTGATGTTCATGACCTCGTGATAGAGCGACGGCGGACATTCTTCGATCACGGCATTTCCACCGACACCGGCGTTGTTCACCAGAACATCGATCACTGGTGACAGTTCGTGGATGCGAGCGAAGCCGTTTGTGACGCTGTCGTCGTCGGCGATGTCGAGTTCGATCCACTCGATCGACACACCTGCCTCGTCAGCCATCTGCTGGGCCTTGGTGGTCTTGTTGAGACCGCGCACCGTTCCGAACACTCGAAAACCGTTGGCGGCGAGATGAATAGCGGTCGCTCGCCCGATTCCGGAATTGGCACCTGTGACAACTGCTGTCTGCTCGCTCATGCGAGAAGGGTAGTGCTCGAAATCAGGAGATGCGGGAGCGCAGAGTCTCGACCCAGTCGTCGGCCTGACGCCAACGCGAATCGGCGTGTTCACGCGCCGTGTGGCTCACCTCGCCGGCGGCCGGGTACGAACCCAAGAACTTGACGGCAGCCTGCTTCGAGTGGAGCGAACGTAGAGCATCGGCCACCAACTCGTCGGCGATGTGGCCGTCCATGTACATGACGAAGCAGTAGTCGCCGAGCCCGCCGTCCTTGGTGGGGCGAGACAGCAGGTTGATGATGTTGATGCGACGCGCTGCGAACTCTTGCAGGATCGAGATCAGGCTTCCGGGCTCGTCGGCCCGCTGGTACACCACGATGCCGGTGCGATCGTGACCAGTGGGTGCAGGCACCGTGTCGCGGCCGACCATGACGAATCGCGTCTGGTTGCCACGGTGATCTTCGATGTTGGTCGCCAGCACTTCGAGGCCATAGAGCGCGGCCGCGTTGCGAGGAGCAATGGCAGCGATGGTGATATCTCCGGTGTCGGCCACTGTCATCGCGGCATCGGCCGTGCTGTTGGCGGCGTGGACATCCACGTCGGGCAAGTTCTCGCGTATGTATCGGTGGCACTGGGCCGAGGCGACGGGAATCGACAGCACCGTGGTGATGGCATCGAGTGACGCGCCGGGCAGAGCCAGGAGACAGTGTTCGATGTCGAGCACTATCTCGCGCTGGATGAGAAGGGTGTAATCGAACGACAGGGCGTCCTGGGTGAAGTTGACGGTTCCCTCGATCGAGTTCTCGATCGGGACCACTCCCACGTCGACCGATCCATCGGCCACGGCGTCGAGCACGTCGGGCACGGTGCGAAAGGCCACCAGTTCGCCAGCGGCCAGATCGGCCTGCGAGCGAACGGCCTGTTCGGTGAAGGTGCCGAACGGCCCGAAGAACCCGACGCGGGGATGAGCTGAAGACGAGTCGCCGGTGTTCACCTGCTCAAGGCTACGGCCCAGGTTCGGTCGTGCGAGGATGGTTTCGTGGACGCCGACGCCCTGCGCCGACTCGTGGACGACATTGCGCAGGGATCCATCGCGCCTGACGAAGCAGTGAGTCGGCTCTCACGGCTTCCGTACGCCGATGTGGGAGATGCCCTCGTCGATCACCATCGGCACCTTCGCCAAGGAGCACCCGAGGCTGTGTACGCCCCTGGAAAGTCTCCCGAGCAATGCGTGCGCATCGTGGGTGAACTTCTCGAGCACGGATCGGGAGCGGTCCTCGCAACGCGGGTGGACGACGACCAACGAAAGGCTCTGGAAGCAGCTCACGGGGTGGCGGTCACTGCGCACACATCCATGCTGTGGCGGGCACCCGAGCCTTCGTATGACGGACGGATGCTCGTTGTCTCGGCCGGAACGGCCGACGTTCCTGTGGTCGACGAATGCATGTTGTCCTTGCAGGCGCATGGCATCGAGGCGCAGCGCATCACTGACGTAGGAGTCGCCGGATTGCATCGACTCTTGTCGCGGCTCGACGATGTGATGGTCGCCGACGTGGTGATCGTGGTGGCTGGTATGGAAGGCGCGCTGGCGAGTGTGATCGGCGGCCTGACCGGCAAGCCGGTGATCGCCGTGCCCACCAGTGTCGGCTACGGGTCCGGACTCGACGGCGTGACAGCACTGCTCGCCATGCACGCCACGTGCGCGAACGGTGTGTCGGTCGTCGGAATCGACAACGGCTATGGCGCAGCGTGTGCAGCGGCGCGCATTGCCCGCGCGACAGGTGGGAGGTCATGACCCGTCTGGCGTGGTTCAACTGTTCGGCGGGTGTAGCTGGTGACATGGTTCTCGCCTCGTTGGTCGACGCGGGTGCCGATCCGCTTCGCATTGCCGAGATCATGAGCGGCCTCGCTCTTCATGACTACGCGCTCACTTTCGAAGCGACACAGCGAGCCGGCGTCTCGTCCACCCGGGCCATCGTCGTCGAGCATGGTCACGACGACTCTCACCATCATCGGTCGTGGCGAGACATTCGCACGATGCTCGAAGAGTCCGATCTACCCGCGCGAGTCAGGTCGCGTTCGTTAGCGGTGTTCGAGGTCTTGGCCGATGTGGAAGGAAAGATTCACGGTGTCGCGGCCGAGGAGGTCGAGTTCCACGAAGTAGGCGCCGTGGATTCCATCGTCGACGTCGTTGGTGTGTGTGCAGCCCTCGAAGTTCTCGATGTCGAGCAGATCGTGTGTGGATCCATCGGAACCGGTCACGGCACGATTCGTACTCAACACGGTGAGTTGCCCAATCCGTCTCCGGCCGTCGTCGGGCTGGCGGCCATGCGCAACGTCGGCCTGACGGGCGTGAACGATCACCGCGAGTTGGCGACCCCCACTGGTGTCGCAGTCATGGTCGCCCTCGCCGACACTTTCGGACCGATCCCGACGATGAACGTATCGTCCCGGGGTTTCGGCGCCGGATCGGCTGATGTCGACGGTCGTGCCAACGTCGTGCAGGTGTTGGTGGGAGAAAGTTCGAATGTCAGTGAGTACTCCGGAGAGGCGGTCCGACTGCTGGAGGCCAACGTTGACGACGTGACAGGAGAGGTGTTGGCGCACGCCATTTCTGCTCTGCTCTCGGCCGGTGCTCACGACGCATGGGCCACGCCGATCGTCATGAAGAAGGGTCGACCGGCCCATACGGTGCACGCATTATGCGATCCAGCTCTCTCGGCGAGGATCGTTCAGGTGATGGTTGCCGAAACGGGCACTCTCGGTGTGCGGGGCACGATCCTCGAACGCTGGCCGCAGGCCCGGTCGGAGCGCGTCGTGATGGTCGATGGACTCGAGATCCGTGTGAAGGTGACAGCGGGTCGGGTGAAGGTCGAACACGACGACGCAGTGCAGGTTGCGGCCGCCCTCGGACTCCCACTTCGGGAGGTGCTCCTTCGCGCCGAGGCAGTGTTGCCCGAATAGGCGTTTGAACCGTCGCCGGCGCTGATAACGACTGCTACGTTGCCGACATGGCCAAAACTGGACGATGTCTCTGCGGAAAAGTTTCGTATGTCCTCGAGGGTGACCCGATTGCGACAGCGGTGTGTCACTGCTCTCACTGTCAACGTCAAGGTGGTAGCGCCTTCTCGGTGAACCTGATTGCTATGTCGTCGCAAATGCAGATCTCCGGTGATCTTGCCGCATACGACGAAATGGGCGAAAAGGGCGATCAGGTCTACGTGCGTCGCCGTTTCTGTTCGTCGTGCGGTTCGCCGATTCTGTCGGAGATCATGCTGAGTGAAGGGGTGATCGCTGTGAAGGCCGGAACACTCGACGACACATCCGATGTGAAGCCCACGGTCGAGGCCTGGTGCGTCGATCGTCAGCCGTGGGTGAATCTTCCCGGTATGGCGGCGTCACTCGAACGCGAGTAGGCCACACTCAGCCCCGAGTGGTCATGCCATGTTGATGGCCACCAACGCAACGGCCATCAATACGAAGGACGTCACGTGATCCCGAAAAATTGTTCGGGCGAGGAGCGATGCCGTGTGATCGTCATCGGCTCGTCGACCGAGTCGTACAGCACTCCGCACTGTTCTCATGATGGCTAGTCCGATGGCGCTCGTCGCACATGCGAGTGCGACGAGAACGAGAGAGGTCGTCGAGGAGCCCTCGACCAACTGCACGGTCATCGACACGACAGTCGTGACCATGGCCAAGGCGACCAAGCGATTCATGGGGAATGCTTCGGTGGTCACCCGTCGGTAATAGGCGACGATCGAAGCAAGGGTGTCCTCAGGTAGCGACCCGGTGCGGTGACGGCGAGTTTGGGAGTCGAACATCAGGTCGAACCACAACACTGCGAGCAGAAATCCACATCCCGCCGACGAAATTCCGGTCACTTTCCCAGTGTGTCAGGTTCATGGAACGAGGAGATCCATCGTCTGCAGTCGAGTGTCGACTTCGGTGGTCACACGACGACGTTGAGGCGCGGCCGCAAAAATGAAAAGCCCCCCGCCGAAGCAGGGGGCTCGTGGTCGGGGTGAGAGGATTTGAACCTCCGGCCTCCACGTCCCGAACGTGGCGCGCTAGCCAAGCTGCGCTACACCCCGATGGTGCGACGACCGATGCTACCCGGCGTCGACGGTTTCTTCGGTGGGAGCCTCGTCGACGTCGATCGACTCGACGACCTCGGGCTCTGCATCGGGCAAACCCTCGGCAAAGCAACCACCGCCCGCAATGGCTCGGCTGGCCCGACGCAATCGAAGTGCATCGAGGGGCTTGATGAGCCAGCCATCTGAACCGCTGCGACGGGCCAGATGTACGTCGACGTCTCGGTCGAGCAGGATCATGATCGGGACATGAGGCAGGGTGCCCGCACTTTCGTCGAGTCGGAGGTCCATGGTGACGGCGATACCGCCCATAGTGCCGATCTGCATGTCGAGGATCACGAGATCGGGAGTCCTCTCTTTCACGAGTCCGGCCACTAGTCGACCTTCGCGGCAGACCGTGAACGAAGTATCGGAGTCTCCGAGGGCGGCGACGACTTCGTCGACCAGCCAGTCGGCATCGGTAGCCAGGATCACGTGCACGTCGACACGCTACCGCAGGGTTTTCGACGTGCCGGAATCAACGACCGAAGATCGCAGCACCGATGTCCGCCACTGCCACCAGGTCGTGGACGTCGTCGGCTCGTTGCGCAACTCGGGCGATCGGCACGTCGGACAATCGGTCGAGAAGCGGTTTGATACTCGTCTCTTCGGCCTCACCGATGGCCCGAAGTCGGGCCAGATTCCCGTGCAGCAGAGCCAAAGTCGCATCGCTGTCATTCTCGGCTCGTCGAGCGTTGGCAGTTGCCGATTTGGACGACCCGCGTCCGAACATCGGTTGGAGGCGGTTCACCACGAGACCACTCGTGACCACACCGGCTCGGCCGAGCTGATCGGTGAAGTAGAGGGCCTCTTCCACGGTGTCGGAACGGGGTGACGCGACGACCACGTAGCGAGTGGCGTCGGACCGAAGGAGTCGATCGACCTGTCGGGCGCGTTCACGGAATCCGTCCTCGATTCCTTCGAAGGCTCGGAAGAAGTCGACGGCATCGGCCAATACGTCGGCACCGATCACCCGTCCGATGGTCCGCAGGATCGGCTGCGCAGCAAAGTTCACGATCTTCAAGCCGCCACGGGCCGGAGCGACCAACCAGCGGTACACCCGGTGATCGAGGAAATTGGTGAGCTTCTTCGGCGCTTCCAGGAAGTCGAGGGCTTCGCGACTCGGTGGCGTGTCGACCACGACGAGATCGAAGCGGTCGTCGCCGTGCAACTCGAAGAGTTTCTCGGCGGCCATGTATTCCTGACTTCCCGAAAGTCGACTGGCGATGTTCACGTAGAACGGATTGGCGAGAATCTCGTCGACTTGTCGCTCAGTTCGCGCTTCACGTCGAACGAGTCCGTCGAACGTGTCCTTGGCGTCGAGCATCACCGCCCACAGTTCACCTCGATGATCAGCCGGAAGATCGAGGCGAACTGGATCGTTGCCGAGGAGCCCCGACATGCCGAGAGCATCGGCGAGTCGCTTGGCGGGATCGATGGTGATCACCACGACTCGTCGACCGAGACGCGCCGCCTCGACGGCGATGGCTGCCGCAGTCGTCGTCTTGCCGACTCCACCCGAACCGCAGCACACGAGGACGCGTGCCGACTCGACCATCGATTCCATGTCACTCACCGAAGGCTTGGTCACGACAACTCCTCGTGGGAGGCCGCAACGGTGGCCAAATACGCGATGTCGTCGGCGGTGAGGCCTGAGCGCGCAACGTGGGGGAGTCGAACGACGGGTCGACCGAGCTCGAGGTCGAGACGCGCAACTTCTCGACGGTGAACGGCACATTTGGTGGCGCGAAAGCGGGCTGCAGCGCCGAGGTCGCCGTCGGGAACCGCACCAGATTCGACCAGAGCCTCGACGTCGGGTGCGTGATCGACGCCATTCACGATCACTGGTCCGAGAGCCATGGAGACGTCACCATTCGGATCGGTGACGGCCTGCATCGTCTCGAGGAGTTCGTTCACCGGTGTCGTTTCGGGGAGCGTCACGAGAACGAGACGGGAGCGCTGTGGATCGCGCAGCATGTCGCGTACTTCGATGGCCTGTGATCGAAGTGGTCCGCCACGAACGGTCGACGCGATGTTGGCCGGCGATCGCAGCAGTGCCAGCGCATGGCCAGCGGCTGGACCGTCGACGATCACCAGATCGTGCGGTCCGTCAGGTCCGGCCAGTCCGACCAGATGTTTGATCTTTCCGAGAACGAGGAGGTCGTCGATGCCGGGTGCAGCGCTGGCGACAACGTCGACGACACCGGTCGAGACGAGTCGTTTGGCCAGCCGTGCGAGGCCTTGTGTGGCGAGGTAGTCCTGCAACGCCTCCGATGCCGACAGGGTTCGGAGATGGATCGAGCCCGATCCTGACGTTCCGCGACCGACCTTCACCAGATCACCGTCGTAGGAGGCGCCGTCTCCCGGCGATCCTCCGAGCAGCACGTCGAGACCGGGGCGGCCGTCAAGAGTCACAACGAGTACACGAAGCCCGAGATCGGCTGCAGCGTTGGCCAGAACTGCCGTTACCGTTGTCTTGCCGACACCCCCTTTGCCGGCCACCACGACGAGACGCGTCGCGGTGAACAACCGGTCAGAAGCAGACGTCATCGGAGGCACTCGTGCGCAGACTAGCGATCCTTCTCGTTGCGGCCGGAGGCGTGCTCGGTGTTCTCGGTGTGTCATCGGTTTCGGCACAAACACCCAGTACCGATGTCGGAGGTTCCAGCGTCGCTGATGGGGCGACCGACGGTTCCGACGATCTTGGTCTGCCCGCCGTCGATGTGTTGCAAGTGTCGGGTCTCGTCGATTCGATCGTGGCCGACGAAATCGAACGAGCTCTCGAGCGTGCGGTCACCGACGGCTCACAAGCCATCGTGTTGCAGATCAACTCCAAGGCGTCGGTGATCGGCCGCGACAAGATGCGCGATCTTTACGAACTGATCGAAGCAGCGCCGATTCCGGTGGCCATCTGGGTCGGGCCGTCCGGCGCTCGGGCGACCGGTCTGGTGGCCCAGTTGTTGTCGGCTGCCGATGCGACCGGCATGGCACCCGGAGCTCGTATCGGTCGTACCGGAGTTCCGCTGACCGACTCGGTCGACTTCGGTTCGGCGACCGAGCTCCTGCAGAACCAAACGATCGGTTTCCAGGAGGCTCGACAACAAGGAGCGCTCAAACTCGAGATCAGCGACGAAGGCGCACCGACCATTCGCAACATGGTGTTTGCTCTCGACGGAATCGTCGTCGACGGAGTCGAACTCGACACCGCAGTCGAGCGATTGAACGACGACGGGACGGTGTCGAACGACATCACTGTCGTGCGCTTCCAGAAGCTCGGTCTTTTCAACCAGCTCTTCCACACAGCGGCCAGCCCGCCTGTCGCCTACTTACTGCTCATCATCGGTCTCGCTCTTCTCGTCTTCGAACTCTTCACCGCCGGCATCGGCGTGGCCGGTGTGGTCGGAGCTGTCTGTACTCTGCTCGGCTTCTACGGACTCGGTGAACTTCCCGAGCGGGGTTGGGCACTCGCATTCGTCATCGGATCGATGGTGGCGTTCGCGATCGACGTGCAAGTCGGTATTCCACGTTTCTGGACCGGAGTCGGCCTCGCTCTCTTCGCCGTGGGTTCGTGGTTCTTGTTCCCGACATTCGACCAACAGAATCTGCGTCCCTCGTGGCTGACACTTTTGGTCGGCATCGGCGGAATTGCTCTCACCTTCGTTTCGGGGATGCCGAGCATGACCCGTACGCGTTTCGCCACGCCGACCATCGGCCGAGAACGTCTCATCGGTCAGTTGGGTCGGGCAGTCACCGACATCACCCCTGACGGATCTCTGCAGATCGATGGAGCGCGTTGGAAGGCTCGGACCAACCGGGCCACACCAGTGAAGGCCGGAGAGACGGCACGAGTGGTGGCGATCGACGGCGTGACCCTCGAAGTCGAACCCGAGGAAGGTGGCGCTCGTGACTATCGCGAGCGTCGAAGCAAGTCGACACCTGAACAGTGACTCTCTTCGGCGAAACGCCGACCACGGAGCTGCTCCCGTACGACGGGAGTGCAGTGTTCCACGAGTGGGTTCTGGGGGATGAGTCGCACGAGGACCTAGTGGCGGCTCTGTTGGCCGGGTTGGAGTGGGAGCAGAAGCATCTCGTCATGTTCGGTCGGAAGGTGGCCGAGCCCCGCCTCAGTGCGTGGTACGGCGACGAGCCCTACACCTATTCGGGAGTCACTCTCGATCCTCGGCCCCTCACCCCGGTCCTCGAACGTTTGAAGTCGATCTGCGAGCGCAAGTCCGGTTCACGCTTCAACTCGGTGCTGGTGAATCTCTACCGAAATGGGGACGACAGCATGGGGTGGCACGCCGACGACGAACCCGAGTTGGGTGTCGAGCCGTCGATCGCATCCTTGAGTCTGGGTGCCACTCGGCGCTTCAAGCTTCGTCATCGACGTACTGGTGAGGTCGTCGAGCGCGACCTCACTGGTGGATCATTACTCGTGATGAGCGGAGCTTGTCAGTCGGCCTGGATGCACTCGGTCCCGAAACAGAGACGAGTCGTCGAGGCTCGAGTCAATCTCACCTTCCGCATGATCAAGTCCGAAGACGCGGGCCTTCGATCCTGACGTCGTCACGCCGTCGGGTGATTCCGCGGCTGTCGAGTTCGGTTGCCAGTGGTACGGCATGTTTACGGGTGATACCGAGGGCGTCACGGAACTGCGCCAACGTGAAACCAGTTGGACTCCGTTCAAGTAGGTCGCGTGCCGCCGCGCGAGCCAGGTCGAGAGCGTCGATGTGGAACCACAAGCCGTCGCGCTCGATCAGAAGACCTGCTCGTTCGAGTCGTCGCAGTTCGGCGGCCGAGACGTCTGACGGGGCGTCGGGCGCACAACCTTGTGAGCGCAACCGAGCGATCACTGGATGGGTCAACAAGGGATCGACGACTCCGGGTCGACGAACACGATCACCGTCGACCACGAGCTCGTCCATCGTTGCAAGAAGTGCCCGGAGCCGATCGTCGAGACGTCCGAGATCGAAGCCATCGGCACCGGCCTGGTCGACCGCATCGATCAGGCCGGTTCGGGCGCGATCGAGAACTTCGTCGTCGACGACCCACCTGCCGACGCGAGGCTCGCAATGAACCCCCGTGAGCCGGGAGAGTTGATCGTGGTCGATCCACCCGTGTTCGGCGACGACTCGTTCGATAGAGCGGTCGGGTGCCGCCTTCGAGACGGGACGAATGGGAGCGACGTCGAGAATCTCGCCTCCGCCGACGGTTTCGCTTCGACCGCTGTCGCGCACGACGAATCGATCACCAGGTAACAACGGAAAAGGTCGATCGAGACGTACGCGAACGAATCCGGTGGACCCGGGATCGAGGGCATCGGGTCCGATCACGCGTAATCGAGCAGGGACGTCGGCCGACCCGATGTGGACGCGAAAGGCCCCGCGTCGTGACACCGAGTGCTCGAGCGACGCGAGGACCGAGAGCGATGCATCGAATCGATCGGTGTGATGCCAGTCGTCGGCACGAGTGATCACGTCGCCTCGTGTCACGTCGACGTGTTCGACACCGGACAGATTGAGTGCCACGCGATGCCCGGGGCCGATCGAATCAACCGATCGTCCGTGAGTCTGGATCGATCGAATACGACAGCTTCGTCGTTCGGGACCGACGATCATCGTGTCGCCGACGGCGAACGAACCGTCGATCGACGTACCGGTCACAACGGTGCCGCTTCCCTTGGCGGCGAACGACCGGTCGATGAACAAACGGGGCCTTTGGCGATCGATGATCGACGGATGAGCGGCGAGTAGTGCATCGATGGCGTCCAGGAGGTCGGAGATGCCGCGACCGGTATGGCTCGAGACGGCTACCACCGGTGCATCGGCCAGAAACGAATTCTTCAGACGGTCGTCGAGTTCGAGGTGAGCCAGTTCGAGTTCGTCGTCGTCGACCAAATCAACCTTGGTGATCACGACGACACCACGTTCGAGTCCCATCAGTTCGAGAATTCGCAGATGTTCTTCCGACTGGGGCATCCAGCCTTCGCGGGCGTCGACGACGAAGAGACATCCCTGTACGGCGCCGACACCGGCCAGCATGTTGCCGATGAAACGCACATGCCCGGGAACGTCGATGAACGAGACATCGCGTCCACCCGGGGTCGCGAGAGTTGCGAACCCCAGATCGATCGTGAGTCCGCGCTCGCGCTCTTCAGCCCATCGATCGGGATCAGTACCCGTAAGGGTCTTCACCAACGTCGATTTACCGTGGTCGACATGGCCGGCGGTGGCGAGAACTGTCATGAAACGAACAAGTCGCGAAGTGCCGTGACGACGTGCTGATCGTCGTCAGGGGCAACCGTTCGCAAATCGAGAACCGTCCGGTCGTCACGGACGCGCGCCACGATCGGAAGTTCTCGATCCCGAAAGGTGGCCGTGACGTCTCCGTCGAGTTCGATGCCGAAAGAAGGAATATGCGCCCCGGGGGTGCTTCCAGCACCTGGTAGCGAGTCGCAGGCGATCACTTTCCCGATTCGGGCGCCGTCCACCACCTGATCGCAGCGATGTCGAATCGAATCAGCTGATGCGGTTGCCATCTTCCAGAACGGCACGTGCTCGCACGCAGTGCGATCGAGATACCTGATCGTCACGTCGTGCAGTGCTGACAGGACGAGTCCACCCGGTCGGAGCGCCCGGGCCAGAGGATGCGCTGCACATCGAGCCACCAGGTCGGCTCGTCCGGCGATGACACCCGACTGGGGGCCACCGAGAAGTTTGTCGCCACTGAAAGTCACGAGAGACGCGCCGGCCTCCAGCGATTGTCTGGCGGCGGGTTCGCCACGAAGCCAGTCGGGAGGTCCAGAGGGGAGCCATGGACATGCTTCGTCGAGAAGGCCGGATCCGATGTCGGCCACCACGTCGACCCCGAGGGTGGACAATTGCGACACCGGAGTTTCCTCGACGAAGCCTTCGACGCGGTAATTCGACGGGTGCACCTTCAGAACGAGCGCGACGTCGGTTCCCTTGCGGTGGATGGCTTTGCGATAATCGTCAAGACGCGTCCGATTGGTGGTGCCGACATCGACGAGCCGCGCGCCGGACTGTTCCATGACTTCCGGGACGCGAAACCCTCCACCGATCTCCACGCTTTCTCCGCGGCTGACCGCCACGTCACGATCGTGGGCGAGGGCGGCCAGGACCAAGAGGACGGCGGCGGCGTTGTTGTTGACCACCATCGCCGCCTCGGCGCCAACTGCCCGTGCGAGTAGTCGGCCGATTCCCGATTGTCGGCTACCTCGTCGACCGGTTCGAAGATCGAACTCGAGATTCTGGGCACGAGATTCGACGTGTACGGCGACCGGAGATCTACCGAGGTTGGTGTGGGCGATCACACCAGTCGCATTGATCACCGGTTGGAGCATGGCTGCCCGCAGGTCGAGCGCCATCGATTCGGCCCTGTGATGATCGCCCGAGGCAATGGCCTGGCGCGCAACGTCGACCAGAAGTGGATGGGGAAGATCGATGTGAGAGAGCGACCTCGCCAGAGCATCGACCGACGGCGGTCGCGAGGTCGAATCGACGGATCCCATCGTCCGGAACGCTAGTCCCGAGTCGACGACTTCGATCATGGTGGCCGACCGGCCAACGCGCGCCCCCGTGGTTAGGGTGAAGTCGTGGTCCTTTTTCTGCTCTTCATCGTGTTTCCGGTGGTCGAGCTCTACGTGATCATTCGAGTGGGCTCGTCGATCGGCTTCCTCAACACTCTTGGTCTCATCGTCCTCGTTGCAGTTCTGGGCAGCTGGTTGGTGAAGCGGGAAGGGATCAGGGTCTGGACGAAGTTCAACCGCAGCGTTCTGGAAGGACGAGTTCCCACCCGAGAAATCGTCGACGGCGTTCTCATCATGATGGCGGGCGCTCTTTTGCTGGTACCCGGCTTCGTGACCGACGTCTTCGCGCTCCTGGTTCTCTTTCCCCCGACCCGCCTCGTCTTTCGCCGCATGCTGATGCGTCGGGCGGAGTCCGGTATGACGATCATGGGCGGTTTCGGGGTGAGCCAGCATCCACCTCAAAGTCGCAATGGTCGACTGGGCGACGTGATCGACACCGACGGCACCGAACCACACGGTGAACTCTGAAACGTCCGTCGCGGCCGTTGAATCAGGTGAGTGAGCCGATGAGAGACGAGTAGTCACTCACCAGGAGAGGCCGTTCGAGCACCTCACCCGAGGCGCCGGGTACGGCGACGTCGACGTCGTCACTCAACACCCTCACCGAGGAAATGTTCAGATTCTTGAAGAGCGACAGGACCACTTGAGCCAAGAGGAGTCGCTGTTCGCTTCCGGCCAGATCGAGGAACGTCGACGAGACGCTGATCTCGGCGACGTCGCTGTTGAGCCGAGCGTTCTCGATCACGAGCGGAGAGATCGACAACGAGGATCGCAGATCATTCGCCAGTTCGAACTCGGAGAGTCCTGAGGCCAACGAGTCGATGATCGACTGTGGATTGATCGGTGAGAGCGACAGTCGCGGGCGACTCACCACTTCGTCGCCGCGAATCAGATAGACGATGATCGGCTCGACCGGTCGCGAGATGCCGTCGTCAGGTCCGCCGACTTCGATACGGCGATCGTCGCCGAGCCTGTTGGCCGACGACTCGGTTCCGAAGCTGCACGACGCAAGGAGCATCGAAACGACGAGGGCGGCAGCGGGAGTGGTGAGACGGGTGATTTTCATCAGTCTTCGTCCTCTTCGACCACGTCGAGTTCGAAGGAGAATCGCGCTCCTCCACTCGGACTCGACGAGATGTTCAGCCGCGATCCCATGGAGCGGAGGTGTCCATCGGCGATGGAGAGACCGAGTCCGGAACCCGGCAGGCCCTGCGAGCGTCGTCCGCGGGTGAAAGGTTCGAGAATCGACTCTCGTTCGCTTTCGCTGATACCGGGTCCGTCGTCGTCGATGTCGATCACGAGACGAGGTTGAAGCCCATCACGATCATTCAGGCCGACTCGTAGAGCAGTGACCCCTCCGGCGTACAACGCCGCATTGTTGATGAGGTTGCCGAACACGTGCTTCAGACGGGTCACGTCGACACGCACGCTGATCTGTGAGAGATCGAGATCGGTCATGAAGACATGAGGAGGAAGATCGAAGTTCTTCATGATGGCGACGAACAGTGTGTCGGCTTGACGAATCGTGAGGTTGGCACGGTCGGAACCCGACGACTGTCGGCCGAGAACGAGGAGGTCCTCGAGCATTCGCTCGAACTCCGAGACCTCGGTACCGAGGTTGTCGACGAGGCCACCGAGATCCGAAGGAAGAGTGTCTTTGTGCATCTGAAGGATGTCAGCCGTTCCCCGCAGAGCGGTGAGAGGAGAGCGGAGTTCATGAGCGGCTTGGGCTGCGAAACGTGATTCGGCTTCGAGCCGATGCTGGAGTGATTCGGCCATCTGGTTGAAGGAATGCGAGATACGCGCGAGATCTGGTTCTCGTGGAATTCGAACCCGAGCCTCGAGATCACCAGAACTCAGGTCGACCGATGTCGTGCTGATCTCTTTCAGTGGTTCCATCACTCGGCGGGACAACCAGAAGCCGATGAGTGCACCTCCGATCGAACTGATGAACACTCCGATGAGCAGAGCGCGTCGAATGGCGTTGACGGTGTCCTGGATTTCCGACAGCGACGAGACACCGACGTAAGCGAGCTGCCGATCGGTTCCGATCGTCATAGGAAAGGTCACGAAATAGGCGGGCCGGCCGTTCAGCAGGCTTCTTTGATCGGCGGGTTCACCGATCTCGGCACGACCGAGAAGATCGGATGGCACGTTGCCCACACCGATTCCAGCGCTCAAAGACAGCCACTCGTCGTCGACCTTCATGAGCGCCCGGTACGACGGGTTGATCGTGGGAATCGACGTGAGAGCGTCAGCTGGTTCCTCGCCGGCGAGGATCGCACGCGCCACCAGTTCGGCGTGAACAAAGGACTGCTGTTGTGCAGCGGACTCTCGTTGGCTGAGCAGGTACGACTGTGCACTCGACCAGGTGATTCCCGATGCGACAAGTGAGATGGCGAGACCGACGAGTCCGCCGATGATCACGGCCTTGCCGCGTAGCGACACCCGCTCACTGACGTTCACGACTCAC
The DNA here is from genome assembly GCA_009923785.1 of Acidimicrobiia bacterium. GTDB lineage: Bacteria > Actinomycetota > Acidimicrobiia > Acidimicrobiales > Ilumatobacteraceae > Casp-actino8. Next base: position 20,388 of record RFSV01000009.1, read on the forward strand.
CGTTCAATCCGACGGGTCGACGATGCGGAAGCCTCGTCCACGAACGGTGACGAGCAGATCGGATGCGCCGACGACAGTCAGTTTGGCGCGCAACCGGTAGATCTGGGTGTCGACGAGACGGGTTTCGCCGAGATAGTCGTATCCCCACACTTGTTCGAGCAGGTCGGCTTTCGACAAGATGCGACCGCTGGCAATCAGAAGTTCGCCCAGGACTCTGAATTCGGTCTTGGTGAGGTGGAGTTCCTGTCCGTCGTACGACACCTCGCCGGTGTCGAAATTGATGGAGAAACCGGCGCGCTCGAGATTTTGGATCGGTTCGTCGCTCGATGCGCCCTCGATCCGACGCATGAGGGCGGCCAACCGGGCGCGAAGTTCCTTCAGTTCGATGGGTTTCGACAAGAAGTCGTCGGCCCCGGCTTCGAGGGCGCGGATGACGTCGTTGCTGTCACTGAAGGCAGTGAGGATCACGAGTGGGATGTCGTACTGCAGCCGGAGTCGTTGAACGACTTCGATCCCGTCCATGCCGGGAAGTCGAAGATCGATCACGGCGAGGTCGGGTTCTTCGGAAGCAGCGAGGGCGATCCCGGTCTCACCGGAGTCGGCCTCGATCACGTGGTGGCCGTCGTGCCCGAAGGCCGTGGCCATCACCGTTCTGATCGACTGATCGTCCTCGACGAGAAGAATCCGGTACGTCACGCTTGCTCATCTAATCCGCTCGATCCCCGGGTCGCCACATGTGACTGTGATGTTTTGCGACATTTTCGTGAGTTGAGCGCATCGCTCCTAGGGTGAGGCCGTGAGCGGCTCCAAGGATTTCGATCCAGCGAGTGTGTCCATCCGTCCGGCGGCCACCGTGATGCTCGTTCGTCAAGCGAACGGTCCACTCGAAGTGTTCATGATGAGACGAACAACGAAGGCTGCCTTTGCCGGAGGTATGTACGTGTTCCCCGGCGGTGCCGTCGACGAAGGCGATTCAGTCGGTGACGTGTGGTCGATGAACACGGCGTTCGCGATGGCGTCGATTCGAGAGTGCTTCGAAGAAGCAGGGGTACTACTCGCGTGTGATCGGTCGGGATGCACAGTGCGGTTCGACGACGCAGAGGTGGCGAAACGTTTCACCGGCTACCGACAACTGGTTCATGCCGGGGAGCGCACCTTGACGAGTGTGTTCGAAATCGAGGGACTCACGCCGCGCCTCGACGATCTCTCGTGGGTGGCCCATTGGGTCACTCCTTTCGGCGAGGTACGTCGGTTCGACACTCGCTTCTACGTGGCCGCCATGCCTGCCGATCAGGATCCGTTGCACGACGACATCGAAACGGTCGACAGTCTGTGGGTCGAACCGTCGGTCGCTCTCGATCGAGCGGCGAGCGGTGAACTGCTGATGCTTCCGCCGACCACGGCCAATCTGCGGTTCCTCGCCGAGCATCGATCCGTCGACGACGTGATGGAGGCGGCGCGCGCTGTCGGAACACCGCCGCGCATCCTTCCGAAGGTCGTGTGGGCCGACGACGGTCGTATCACCGCATTGCTCATGCCAGGTGACGACGGCTACGACTCGATCCCTGAGCGTTGATCGACTCCGCTCAGGCGTCGACGAGGGCCGACCAGGCGTTGTAGCCACCCAAGATGTCGCTCACGTCGTCGAAACCATTGGCTCGAAGGGTGCTGGCCGCTATCGACGAGCGATAGCCGCCGGCGCAGAACACGACAGTGGGGCGCGTCGGGTCGAGTTCGTCGAGGCGTCGAGTGAGGCCGGCCATCTCGATGTGTCGAGCACCGTCGATGGTGCCGAGTTTGAACTCGCCAGGGTTGCGAACGTCGACCAGTTGAAGACCTTCGATCGAGTCGCGGCGAGCCCCGAAGTCGTGTGCTGTGAGGCGGGACGCGATCTGAACCTCGTCTGGATTCTCGAGAAAGGCCTTGACCGGATCATCGAGGTAACCGAGCACGTTGTCGAACCCGATCCGGGCGAGCCGAGTTGTGGCCTCGCGTTCTTTGCCGGGCTCGGCGACGATCACGATGGGCGTGCCAGCCGTGACGACTTCGCCCGTGAACTCGGCGAAACGTCCGCCGAGTCCGACATTGATCGAACCTCGGAGATGACCGAGCGCGAAGTCGCCGTCGTCACGAGTGTCGACGATCGCGGCGCCAGATGTGCGGGCCGCGACGACGTCGGTCATCGACATACCTGTTAGCGGTGCTTCCTCGTCGAAAGTGTCGCGGGCCTTGCGATTGGTGGTGGCTGCATGCAAGAAGTACAGGGGAGCCGTCGACTGGCCTTCGGTGACGGTAGCGACGAACTGATCCTCCGACATCGGAGCAAGCGCATAGTTGGTGGTTCGCTGTTCGCCGATCGAACTCACGGTGTTGGTCGAGAGATTCTTCCCGCATGCGCTGCCGGCTCCGTGGGCCGGGTACACCAATGTCGAGTCGGGCAGCGTCAGGAGTCTCTCGCGCAGCGAGTGGTACAGCATGCGACCGAGGTCCTCGGCGCTTTGGCCGACGGCGGCCAGTAGATCGGGTCGTCCGACATCGCCGATGAACAACGTGTCACCGGTGAACACGGCGTGTGGAACGGACGAGGCGTTCTCACGCACGACGACCGAGATCGACTCGGGGGTGTGCCCTGGAGTCTCGAGGATTTCGAGTCGGGCATGGGACTCGGAATCGCCAAGAATCAGCACTGCACCGTGAGCAAGTGCCGTGATGGGGAAGTCGGTTCGACCGGCGGCCTGGGCACCAAAGACGATCTCGGCTCCGGTCGCTTCGGCGAGTTCCAGGTGACCTGACAAGAAGTCGGCATGAAAGTGAGTCTCGACGACGTACTTGATCGTGAAACCGTTTTCCTCGGCCTCGGTGAGATACGCCGATATGTCGCGTTGCGGGTCGACGACAGCTGCGATTCGACTGTTGGTGTCGGCCACCACGTACGAGGCGTGTGAAAGACATTCGAGGTAGTGCTGACTGAGATGTAGTGCCATGTCGGGACCTTTCCGGACGTGTGCGTGCGTGAAACAGGCGTGGTCACGCCAATTTGAGAAACAGCTTTTCCACCTCGGCGAGATCGAAGCCGTTCTTGGACGCCTCGACTGGATCGGCCAGACAGTGACTGAGGCCCGTCGCCAACAATTTGAAGCCCACCTGATCGAGAGCCTTACTGGCCGCCGACACCTGGGCCACGATGTCGCGACATTCACGGCTCTCGGTGAGCATCTGCTGAATGCCACGAACCTGACCTTCGATTCGTCGGAGTCGGCGGGTCAGATCGTCGATGGTCTCGTCGGGAAGTTGCATGACGCCTCCTGTTCGGTGGCCTCATTATACCCTAGGGGGTATCTACTGTCCACCCCGAAGTGACACGGGCGTCACCGATTCGATCACCACACCGTCGGCCCCTACCGACACCTCGGTGAATCCTCGTTGATCGGCATCGTCGGCTCGACGGGCCGAACATTGCGACATCTGCACCGGGGGAATCGTCTCGGTCACGAGTTGGTGAGCGATGGACCGGAAGGCGACGGCAGCCGGTCCGGACCCGGCCACGGCCACCGGTTCGCCGCTATCCGATCCCGCTGCCACGTGTGGTTCGAGGGGAATCTGTCCGAGCAGCGGGACGCCGATCTCGTCGGCCAGTGCCTGACCGCCGCCGCGGCCAAAGAGCGGATAGCGCTCACCGTGGTCGCACACGAATTCGCTCATGTTCTCGATCACACCGGCGATGCGTAGGAACGATCGACGTGCCATGTCAGCGGCTCGAATCGCAACCTTTTGTGCACTGACGGCTGGAGTGGTCACGATGATCATGTCGGTTCGGGGCAGCATGCGGGCGAGTCCCATTTGCACATCGCCGGTACCGGGGGGCATGTCGATCACCAGATAGTCGAGTTCGCCCCAGGCGACGTCGCGCAAGAACTGTTCGAGGGCCTTGGTGAGCATGAGTCCACGCCACATCAACGCCGTTCCCTCGTCGTCGACGAGGAAACCGGTGGACACCACCTTCAGGAGTCCGTCACCCACGACTCGGGTGTTCGGTCGGATTCTGGGACGACCGGTGTCGGGATCGGCCTCGGCTTCGAGACGCTGATCGAGGCCGAGCATTCGCGGAACCGAGAAACCCCAGATGTCGGCGTCGAGGACACCGACTGTGTAGCCCTGGGCTGCGATGGCCGCAGCCAGATTGACGGTGACCGAGCTCTTGCCGACGCCGCCTTTCCCCGATGACACGGCAAGGACTCGGGTCGTTGCTGGGATGGCCGTGTCGGGGGCTTTCTCCCGGGCGTTCCAGCGAGCCTTGGCCATGGTGGCCGAGCGTTCCTCGCTCGTCATCTCGCCCCACTCGATCTTGACCCCACGTACCCCGGGGTGGGTGGCGACTCTCGTCTCGATGTCCTTTTTGATCTGAGCCCGGAGGGGGCACCCTCCGATCGTGAGCTTGACGTCGACCACGACGAATCCGTCGGACGAGATCGAGCGACACGACGCCATCCCGAGATCGACCACGTCGGAGCCCAGTTCGGGATCGATCACGGCACGCAAGAGATCGGTGACGTCGTCGACCGACGGTGGAACGACCGCCGCTGAAACGAGAGGCGGAGTCACGTTCTCGGGCTCCATGAGTCAAGGGTACCGGTGGCTGTCGACTGTCGAGATGGCGACGGGACCAGTAAAATGCCCTGGTCGGGTCCAATCCCGGCCGGATGAGCCCCGTCTCATTCGCCGTTCGAAAGAGGAGAGACGACGTGATCACTCTGACCGATTCAGCAACCGTGAAGGTCAAGGAATTGCTCGAGGCCGAGGGTGCGAACGAACTTGCACTGCGAGTGGCCGTTCGTCCGGGCGGGTGCAGCGGTTTCTCCTACGAGATGTTCTTCGACGGTGACGTTGCCTCAGACGACATCGAAGCCACGTTCGGCGAAGCCGTGCGCGTGATCGTCGATCCGGCTTCGGCTCAACTCCTCGAAGGTGCGACTCTCGACTACAAAGACGGCTTGAATCAGGCTGGGTTCAACATCACGAACCCGAACGCCACCCGCACGTGCGGTTGTGGCCAGTCGTTCAGCTGAGCAGTTCGCGTAGTTCGCCGGCGTCCCAGACGGCGTCGAGGCGATCGATCACAACACCTGACGCATCGGTCACGAACACCGTCGGCTCGAACGTGAGTCGAGCGGCGCGCACAGCTGGTGCCACTTCGGTCGCTGCCCGGTCGGCGTAGACGTCGGCGTGCACGAACACAGCTGTGTCACCGAGATCGGTCGCCAGTTCGATCATCTGCTCGAGGACTGGCCCGCACACACCGGTCTGACAGTGAGCCGGTGTTCCCACCAAGTACACGACCGGACGACCAGAAGAGAGAGCTTCGGTCAACGTGACGTCGTGGAAGGGGCATGGTTCAGGTTGGCGCGTGCACACCACCTCCACACCGCGAGAGTCGTCGAAGGTAGGGGTGTCGAAAGCGGTGAGTGTGTCTCCGACGCGATCGACCGACAAGTCGGCTACATCTTGAATCTGGAACGCGGCACCCTCGTCGGGACCACCTTCCACGACGAGTCCGTAGAAACCAGGTCGTTCAAGAAACGAATGGAACGTCCAGAACGGAATCGTTCCCTCACCGAGAGATCGGCGCTCAGCTGAGATTCTCTCGACGACGACCGAATCGTCCTCGAGAGACACGATCTTGGCGTCGAGACGCTCGGGACCACCTTGGGTGAGTCCGGAAGCGTCGCCGATCGACAATGGAAGTCGTTGATGGCCCGGGCCGAGTTCGGTCGGGATCCAGCGCGCGGCGAGAATCGCCTCGGCAGGAAGTCCTCCGTCGTCACCACCCGATTCATCGGTTCGGTCGGAATCACCGCAGGCGGCGATGAGAGATGCCATCGGAACCCCGATCACAGCCGACGTGCCGAGACGAAGTAGACCCCGACGGGACAAAAGGCGAAGCTCGCGGGTCACGTGGCGGACGATATCCCGTGTCGTCTTGTGGTGAACGGTCCTCAGCGTGTGACATAGAGGGATGACGCCTCGGGAATCAGTCGTGGAATTCGAGCTCGACGGTCGACCGGTGTCGGTATCGAGTTCGATCACTTTGCTCGCCGCTTTGCGCGACGAGCTGGGTGTGCGTTCGGCCAAGGACGGTTGCGCACCGCAAGGTCAGTGCGGCTGTTGCACGGTGTGGGTCGACGGTGAGCCACGTGTGAGTTGCGTGACGCCAGTGGCTCGAGTCTCGGGTAGACGCGTCACCACCCTCGACGGTCTCGACGCAGGTGTTCGAGATCGATGGGCGGATGCCCTGTGTGCATCGGGTGGCAGTCAATGCGGGTTCTGCACTCCAGGCATCGTGATGCGTTTGGCGGCTGAACGTCATCAGAGCACCGTTCGTTCCGACATCGCGTCGAGCCTCACTGCGCATCTCTGTCGATGCACGGGGTGGCAGACGATTCTCGACGCCGCGGTGATGGTGGCGTCTGGCGAACATGACGATTTCCCGCGAGACGACGAGTCGGCCAATCAGCGAGCATCGATCGAAGGACGGTCGGCGCAGGTGGTGTCGCCGCGAGTCGCACTCGGTGAAGGTGGGTTCGCCGAAGACACTGCTCCCGAGGATGCATGGGTGGCCGTTCTTGCACCGGACGGAACGTGGAGCGTCGCATCGAACATCACTGAGGCTCGTCAGCGGGCGGGTGTTGTTCAGGGACGCCGGTCGACCCTCGGTATCAACTGGCCGATCGAGCCGCCGACCGGAGAGTTCGTGCGCACCTTGTCGACCACGTGGGTCGAGCCGGCCTACCTCGAACCAGATGCGGTGTGGTGCCGACCAGGAGGTGAGCCCTTTGGTCCCACGGAAAACGGAGGTGCTTTCGGAGACAAGGCACGGTGGTTGCGAGACGAGGCCCGACGACTGGCCGACGAGAATCAGCGACCGATGCGCGTCGTGCTGTCGCGCGAAGACGTGGTTCGGCACGGCGCGAAGAGACCGGTGCTCGCCGGCGGAGTCCGCAGTGACGGATCCGGAACGATCGTGGTGCGACGCACCGAAGGTGTGGCCGATCTGGTGCGTTCTGTTGCTCCTGACTGGGAGGTCCAAGTGGTGGACGTTCCTGGGCCACCCAGCACACTGGAACGGCGCGCCGCCGTTTGGGCCGAAATTGCCGTACTTCGCTCGTCGTTGTCAGATGAACCCTGGGACCATGTGACGTCACCGGAAGGAGCTGAGGCGTGGGCTCGTGTCGACGACGACGCAATCCATGTGAAGGTGAGGTGTGGACGGGTACTCGATCGGACCGTTCTTCATTCCTACTGTGTCGGCGCAGCGCACATGGCCCTCGGCTGGGTGAGATCGGAAGGCTTGGCTGTGGACGAGTCAGGCGTGGTGCACGATCTCACGATTCGCTCGTTCGGAGTGGTCCGGGCGTCCGATATGCCCGACGTTCGCGTCGAGATCGTCGACGACGACGCCGAGCCGATCAACGGGAGTGACGCGGTGTTCGTCGCTGTGGCCTCGGCGGTGTGGAGGTTCGATGGTTGGCCGGCCCGGTGGCCGAGCGAGCGTGACGTCGCCGACCGCTAGCGTGAGACCATGGCGAAGAAATCATCTGTGAAGAAGTCACCTGCGAAGAAATCACCGGCCAAGCCGCTCGGGCCGTACACCCCGGTGGTGCGCGCCGGAGACTGGATCATCGTGTCGGGTCAGCTCGGAATCGCCGACGGTGCACTCGTGTCCGGTGGTGTGGCAGCCCAGACCGCGCAAGCAGTCGTCAATCTGAAGGCGCAGTTGAAGTCGGTCGGAGCATCACTGTCGGACGTGTCGAAGACCTTGTGCTTCCTCACCGACATGGACACCTTCGCCACCTTCAACGAGGCGTACGTCGCCGGGTTCGGCAACTCTCGTCCGGCCCGCTCCACCATCGGAGTGGCGGCGCTGCCGTTCGGTGGCGCCGTGGAGATCGAGGCCTGGGCCTACAAGCCGCTCGTCGCGGCGAAGTCAGCGGGCAAAAAGTCAGCGGCGAAGAAGTCGACTGGCAAGAAGTCCCGAAAGTAGGCTGACGTCGTGCCCGGTGCCATTGTTCTCGTGATCGTTCTGTTCGCCTTTCCGGTGATCGTCGGCCTGAGTTCGGTGGGCCTTGCCGCTCTACTCGGCCATCTTCTCTGGAAGGACGGCGAGGAGCGCCACGAGGGCAGCGAGCTCCTCGACCTGAACGTCTGACGACCGGCGTCATCCGTCGACGTCCATTCTTCGTGAGAGGCTGAGTGTCGTGCACCGCCACGATCCGTCCATCGCCCGCCTCGCCGATCACGCTCTCGACTACGCCCTCGAACGAGTTCGGATGGATCCGGTTCCACTCGACGCTCCGAAGTCGTATGAGGAACTGCACGCTGCGGTGGGCGAGACGATCACTCCCGATGGAATCGGCGGCGACAAGGCGCTGCAATTGTTCGTCGACGTGTTGGCACCGGCTTGCATCTCGGTCGATCATCCGCGGTTCTTCGCCTTCATCCCCGGTGCGCCCACCGAAGCCTCGGTCATCTTCGACATGGTGGTGTCGGCCAGCAGCATCTACACCGGTTCGTGGCTCGAAGCCTCCGGTGCGGTGTACGCCGAGAATCAGGCTCTGCGTTGGCTCGCCGACCTGGCGGGCTTCCCCGAGTCGGCCGGTGGCGTCTTCGTGAGCGGAGGCACGTCAGGGAATCTGTCGGGACTCATTGCGGCACGACATCGCTGGCGAACGCGGACCGAGGGTCGTCATGACCGCACACGCGGGGCGATTCTCGCATCGAGAAGTGCGCATTCTTCGGTGGTGCAGGCGGCGCGGGCCATGGACGCCGATGTATTCGACGTCCCCGTCGACGAACGCGGTCGACTCCTCGGTTCTGCGCTTCGTTCGACTATTGACGCGCTGAGTCAGGATGATCGTGATCGTGTCTTCGCAGTAGTTGCAACTGGCGGCACGACCAATGTCGGCGTGATCGACGACCTTCGGGGTGTGGCTGACGTCTGTGAGCGCGAAGGAATCTGGTTCCACGTCGACGGCGCGTACGGACTCGCCGCGTTGTGTGCACCTTCGGTTCGCGAGCTCTTCGTCGGAATCGAGCGGGCCGACAGTTTCATCGTCGATCCCCACAAGTGGCTGTTCGGGCCGTTCGACTGCTGTGCGCTCGTCTATCGCAACGTTCACGATGGCCGCCGGGCGCACACCCAGCACGCCGAATATCTCGACGTGTTGCACGGTGGTGAGAGCGAAAGCGGACCGTGGCTCGAGATGAATCCGGCCGACATGGCCCATCATCTGTCACGCCGGGCGCGCGGTCTACCAGTGTGGTTCAGCCTCGCCACTCACGGAACACGCGCGTACACCGACGCTATGGAGATGACTCTCGATGTGACGCGTCAGGCCGTTGATGAAGTACGTCGACGACCCGATCTCGAACTCGTTCTCGAGTCCGATCTGACCGTGATCGTGTTTCGGCGCCTCGGTTGGAGTTCTGAGCAGTACGCCGCCTGGAGCGATCACGAATTGGCCACCGGTCATTCGTTCGTCGTCCCCACCACCTGGCGAGGCGAGACCGTTCTGCGTCTTTGTATCGTCAATCCTCGAACGACGATCGATGACGTACGAGCCGTATTCGACGCATTGGAGCAACCCACATGACCTTTCCTGAGACCGCCGATCTCCTCGTGCGCAACGCTCGACTCGTAGCGACGATGGACGACCAACGGCGCGAATTGGCGGGGGGCTGGGTGGCTGTGACCAACGGTCTGGTGTCGGCCGTCGGTTCCTCGACCCAAGAACCACCGACGTCTCGTGACGTGATCGATGCGACCGACTGTCTGGTGACACCTGGGCTCGTCAACACCCATCACCACATCTATCAGAACCTCACCCGTGCGTTTCCGCCCATGACCGACAAGCCGTTGTTCGGTTGGCTCCAGTCGCTCTACCCACTGTGGCGCGGTATCGACGAGGAGTCTGTGTACGTGAGCACGTTCGTCGGTTTGGCCGAACTCGCCCTGTCGGGCTGTACGACCAGCACCGATCATCTGTATCTGCACCCGAGAGGGGCTGGTGATCTGTTGAGTGCCGAGATCGCAGCGGCTCGCGACCTTGGGGTGCGTTTCCATCCGACTCGAGGCTCCATGTCGTTGTCGGAAAAGGATGGGGGTCTACCGCCCGACGATGTCGTGGCCGACGACGACGAAATCCTTGCGGCCAGTGACGAAGCCGTTCGACGCCATCACGATCGTTCACACGGCGCGATGGTTCGGATCGCGCTCGCGCCATGTTCGCCTTTCAGTGTCACCGAAGAGCTCATGGTGCGGTCGGCCGAACTTGCTGAGAAGCTCGACGTACGTCTCCACACGCACTTCGCCGAGAACGCCGAGGACGACGAGTTCTCATTGGCCACGTTCGGGTGTCGGCCCATGGAGTACCTCGAGCGAACGGGTTGGTGCACCGATCGCACGTGGGTGGCGCATTGCGTGATGCCGAACGACGACGAAGTGCGGCGTCTGGGCGCGGCCGGTGTCGGTGTGGCCCACTGTCCGAGCAGCAATCTCATCCTGGCTTCTGGAATCTCCCCGGTCGTTTCTCTGCGTCAGGCCGGAGCCAAGGTCGGACTGGGCGTCGACGGATCGTCGTCGGCCGATTCGGCATCGCTGTGGTTGGAGGCGCGTCAGGCGATGTTGCTCGCCAAGCTCCGCGATGGTGCGGCGGCGGGAACGGCACGGATGGCGCTCGAGGTGGCGACCCGAGGAGGTGCTGGGTGCCTCGGACGCGATGGTGAGATCGGTGAACTGACCGTCGGCGCAGTCGGTGACCTTGCCGTGTGGCGACTCACCGGACCCCAGTTCGCCGGTGCGCTCGCCGATCCGATCGAGGCGTGGTTGCGTTGTGGTCCGATCGGCGCACATCACACGATCGTTCATGGTCGTTCGGTGGTTCGCGACGGTCTCATCGTCGATCCGCGACTTGACGATGTGTTACGTCGGCACACCATCGAAAGTCGACGAATTCAGCGTCTCGACGAGCCTCATTGAGCAGCATGTCGTTCACTGCAGCCCCGGCCGCCGTCTTGTGGGACATGGATGGAACCCTCGTCGACACCGAGCCGTACTGGATCGACGCCGAGTTCGAGATCGTCGAGATGCACGGTGGTACATGGAGTCACGCCCATGCCAAGGCTCTCGTGGGCTCCGATCTCCTCGATTCAGGTGCCTACATCCGCGAGCACGGTGGTGTGGATCGGACGCCGACCGAGATCGTCGAGATGTTGCTCGACAGGGTCGTGGCACGGGTACGGGCCGAGGTGCCGTGGCGACCGGGAGCACGCGAGTTGCTCGCGCAGGTTCGCGACTCGGCCATCGACACGGCTCTGGTCACCATGTCGTGGAAGCGATTCGCCGACGAAGTCGTGAGGTGTTTGCCAACTGAGAGCTTCACGGCCTCGGTCACCGGAGACGAGGTCTCTCGCGGCAAACCACATCCGGAGCCCTACTTGCTCGCCGCCGAACGCCTCGGAGTAAGGCCCGACGACTGCATTGCGATCGAGGACTCACCGACCGGCGTGCGTTCGGCTCTCGCCGCCGGTTGCTCGGTGATCGCGGTGCCGCATGTGGTCGACGTGTCACCCGAACTGGCACATTTGCCCGAGTCGATCGGACGACTCACACTTCTCCCGACCCTCGACGGCGTGGACCTCGGTGATCTGGTGCGGATTCTTCACCCATAGGGTGGATATTTCTCGATCAGAAACTCGGCCGGATCCTCGATCAGAAAATTGATCAGGCTGACCAGCGGGGGGATTGGCCAAATCGATACCCCACACTGCGGACGGTCTGGATGAGGTTGGCATGTTCCTCGCCCAACTTGGCTCTCAGTCGGCGAATGTGAACATCGACGGTTCGAGCACCGCCGTAGTAGTCGTAACCCCACACCCGCGACAACAACAATTCGCGAGTAAACACTTTGCCGGGGTTTTGCACGAGGAACTTGAGCAACTCGTACTCCATGTAGGTGAGATCGAGCGGTCGTCCGTCGACCGAGGCCTGATAGGTCTCGAGATTGAGGACGAGATCCTCGTAGTCGACCAGCTCACTGCGGGGCGCTGCGGTGGAATACGAAAAGAGGTGTCGCAGACGCGCCTCGAGTTCTCGGGGGTGGAACGGCTGCAAGCAGAAGTCGTCGAACAACTCGTCGCGCAACGTGAGTTCGTCGAGTTGTGCACCAGTCACCAATAGGAGTAGTGGCACGATCACCGACTCCTTCTTGCGCAGTACTCGAGCGAAGGACCACGCGGCTTCGAGGTCGACGTCGCCGCACACGATGGCTCCGATCCAGCTTTCGGCGATGCCGGCCTTCGACAGGTCGTCGGCCGACGAGAACGCTTTCCACCGGTAGCCGGCCAGATCGAGCGTGCGGGCCAGATCGGGCGGCGGTGGCTCGGGGAAAACAGCGATCAGGTCGCTCGACATGATCAGAGTGACCTCAAGTACCGGTTGAGTTCGAAGGGTGTCACCTGCGTCTTGTAGCCACGCCACTCGGAGCGTTTGTTGCGGACGAACCATTCGAAGATGTGCTCACCGAGAGCCTCGTGAACCAGGCTCGATTCCTCCATCACCTCGAGCGCGTCCGACAACGACTGGGGGAGTTGGTCGATACCCAACTTCTCGAGCGCATCGTCGCCCATTTCGAAGAGGTTGGCATCGGCTTCGGGCGGCAACTCGTATTTCTGCTCGATGCCGCGCAGTCCAGCGGCCAAGATGACCGAAAAGGCCAGATATGGATTGCAAGCCGGGTCGGGCGAGCGGTACTCGACGCGAGTGGCCAACGGGTTGGCCCGCTTCGGAATCGGTACTCGAATCAGCCCGCTTCGATTGTTGCGAGCCCATGACACGTGCACCGGAGCTTCGAATCCGGGAACGAGACGCTTGTAGCTGTTCACCGTCTGATTGGTGACGGCGGTGATCTCACCGGCGTGGTGGAGGAGTCCGGCCATGAAGTGCTTGGCCACCGGCGACAGGTTGTAGGGATCGCCACCGTCGTAGAAGGCGTTTCCGTCGTTGTCGAAGAGTGACATGTGAAGGTGCATTCCACTGCCCTGAACACCTTCGAGGGGTTTCGGCATGAATGTTGCATGCACACCTTGGGCGGCGGCGACTTCTTTCACGACGAGGCGGAAGGTCATCACGCTGTCGGCCATGGTGAGAGCGTCGGTGTGGCGTAGATCGATCTCGTGTTGTGACGGAGCATCCTCGTGGAACGAATACTCGACGGGGATCGACAGGGTCTCGAGTGTTCGGATCGTCTCCTTGCGCAGACTGCCGGTCACGTCGGTGGTGGTGAGGTCGAAGAATGATGCCTCGTCGAGTACGCGCGGCGGTTGTCCGGCTTCCGGTGGAGCGAAGTAGAAGAACTCGATGTCGGGAGCGATCAAGAAGTCGAACCCGTGTGAACGCGCCTGTTGCAGATTGCGTCGGAGCACCTGACGCGGGTCGCCGTCGAAAGGTGTGCCATCGAGATTGTGGATGTCGCAGAAGATGCGAGCCTCAGGCGCCTTGGCATCGGCCCACGGAAGGGTCACGAACGTGTTCGGGTCGGGGATGGCGAGAACGTCGCTCTCCTGGACTCGGGAGAAGCCATCGATGGACGAACCGTCGAAGGTCATACCGTCCTCGAGGGCGTTCTCGAGCTCGGCCGGGCTGATGGCGAAGCTCTTCAAGTTGCCGAGGACGTCGGTGAACCACAGGCGGATCAGCCGCACTCCGCGCTCTTCGACGGTTCGCAGCACGTAATCACGCTGCTGATCGAGCATGTTCATTCCTTCAGTCTGCCGGGTGGACGGAAAAATCACGAGAGCCGGGGGCGAACCCCCGGCTCTCGTCACTGCAGTTCTGGATGAGGTTCAGCTTCCGCAGACCGTCTCGACGAGGAGGCGAGTCACGGTGTAGGGGTCCATGTTGGCGTTGGGTCGACGGTCTTCGGCGTAGCCCTTGCCAGTCTTCTCGACCGACCACGGGATACGGATCGACGCACCACGGTTCGACACGCCATAACTGAACTTGTTGTACGGGGCGGTCTCGTGAGCACCGGTGAGGCGGCTCTCGATGTCGTGTCCGTAGTTCTTGACGTGTAGGTCGACCTTCTTGCCGATCGCTTCGCAGGCAGCCTTGATGGCCTTCATGTCCTTGTCGTTGCGCATGGCCTTGGTCGAGAAGTTGGTGTGCGCACCGGCGCCGTTCCAGTCACCCTTTTGCGGCTTGGCGTCGAATGAGATCACCACGTCGAAATCTTCGGCGATGCGATGGAGCAGCCAGCGTGCCACGGTGAGATGGTCGCTCACGGTGAGTGCGTCGGCGGCTCCGATCTGGAACTCCCACTGACCAGGCATGACCTCGGCGTTGGTGCCTTCGATCATGAGGCCGGCATCCATGCATGCCTGCGTGTGTTCCTCGATGATCTCGCGACCAACGACTCGTCCGGCGCCGACTCCGCAGTAGTACGGACCCTGCGGAGCGGCGAAGCCGCCGACCGGGAAGCCGAGTGGTGAGCCGTCGGGGCGGAGCATGGTGTACTCCTGCTCGATGCCGAAGATCATTTCGTCGGAGGCGTACTTCTTGGCCGCTTTGGCACAGGCGGCGCGGGTGTTGGTGGCGTGCGGCTTGCCGGTCTGGGCGAGCATCACCTCGCAGAGAACGAGAATGTTGTTGCCGCCACGGATGGGATCGGGGCAGCTGAAGACCGGATGCAGAGCGCAGTCCGACTTGTCGCCGGGCGCCTGGTTGGTCGACGAACCGTCGAAGCCCCAGATCGGGGGTTCGGTCACGTCGTCGGCAAGGATCTTGGTCTTCGAACGAAGAAGTGGTGTCGGCTCGGTGCCGTCGATCCAGATGTACTCGGCTTGGTAAGCCATCGTTGGGGGTCCTCCGTGGATGATCGTCCGGCTCGGGTCCGGCTCGGGCTGATGGGGCGACGTCACTCTCTCAGCGAGGCGTTTCACTTCCGTTGCCCAATTGTGAACGCTGTGTGAACCTGGCAAGGACACGTGGGCGCCGTCGGTATCGGTCCTGCTCAGTGCGGGTGACGACCGAATCGCTCGACGGAACGACCGTTAGCCTGGGCCCTGTGCCGACCTTGCGACTTGCGATGGCTCAGTCGAATCCGATCGTCGGAGATCTGGCCGGCAATCGCGAGCGAATTCTCGAGGCCTATCGAGTCGCCGACGAGGCAGGTTGCGACTTGGTGGTGTTCGGAGAACTCTCGGTCACGGGATACCCACCCGAAGATCTGGTCTTGAAACCCGGTTTCGTTCGGGACAACCGGGCCGTTCTCGACGACATTGCATCGTCGACCGGTGACTGCGTCGCTGTGGTGGGCTTCGTCGATCGCAGCGGTGAGGTCGACCCGGCAACAGGACGAGACGTTCTCTTCAACGCAGCCGCGGTCTGTTCTCACGGTGTGGTCCGCAGCGTGTACCACAAGCGGACCCTTCCCAATTACGACGTGTTCGACGAAGAGCGCACCTTTCATCCCGGTGATGGCACCTATCACCTGAACGAGATCGCCGGTGTCGCCGTCGGCCTGTCGATCTGTGAAGACGTCTGGTTCGACGAGGGGCCGGTCTTCGCCCAGGCGAAAGGTGGCGCGCAGCTCAACGTCAACATCAACGGGTCACCTTTCCACGCCGGCAAAGTCGACGAACGTCGCGAGATGTTGTCGCGACGAGCTCGTGAGAACGACTGTGCCATCGTCTACGTGAACCAAGTCGGAGGCCAAGACGAGCTCGTGTTCGATGGTGCGTCCATGGTCGTCGACTCGCGAGGTGAACTGGTCGCTCGTTCTCCGCAATACGCGACCGACCTGGCGATCTTCGACGTCGACGTCGCCACTCCCTCGCGTCCCGTCACACTTCCGATCACGCAGGTGTCCTCGGCATCGCGAGCTACTTCTCCGGTCATCGCTCCTACCATCGCTCCGGTACTCGACGACCGCGCCGAGTTGTACGAGGCTCTCGTGCTCGGTACACGCGACTACGTCCAGAAGAATCGCTTCACCGATGTGGTCATCGGCCTGTCGGGTGGCATCGACAGCTCGCTCGTCGCGTGTGTGGCCGTCGATGCGCTCGGTGCCGAGCACGTCCATGGTGTTGCCATGCCCTCGCGCTACTCCTCGCAGGGTTCGATCGACGACGCCTACGCCCTTGCTCACGCGCTTGGTATCGACATACAGACGATCTCCATCGAACCGGCGTTCCAGGCCTACCTCGACATGCTGGAGCCGAGTTTCCTCGGACGCGACCCCGACCTCACCGAGGAGAATCTGCAGAGTCGGTGTCGCGGTCAGATCCTGATGGCCCTCTCGAACAAGTTCGGCTGGATGGTTCTCACCACTGGAAACAAGAGCGAATTGGCAGTCGGCTACTTCACGATCTACGGCGACTCGGTGGGCGGTTACGCCGTCATCAAGGACTTGTTGAAGACAGATGTTTTCGCGCTCAGTCGACATGTGAACGACCGTTCCGGTCGCGAGATCGTTCCTGAGTCGGTTCTCACCAAGCCGCCGTCGGCGGAGCTCCGACCCGACCAACGCGACGATCAGTCACTTCCTCCGTACGAAGTTCTCGACCCGATTCTCGAGCTGTACGTCGAACGCGACCTGACGGCGGCCGAGATCGTCGAACGCGGTCACGACGAAGACACGGTCCGCCGGATCGCACGGTTGGTCGACGTGAACGAGTACAAACGACGACAGTGCCCCCCGGGTGTTCGCGTGTCACCGAAGGCCTTCGGCAAGGATCGGCGTTTGCCGATCACCAACGGCTACCGGGGCTGACCCGTCGGCGATAGGCCGCCAACGAGACGATCACGCACACGGCGCAACCCGAGCCGAGAAGGGCGGGAACACCGATTCCATGCACGTCGTACGTGGCGGTGGCGGCGAGCGACATCACAGCGCGACCGAGCGTTCCGCCCCCGATCGCGAAACCCAGACCGCGAGCGGGCGATTCGGGGATGGCGTTGGCAGCGAGCGGTAGCAAGCTGACGATCGCGAACTCGAAGCCGAGGAGGAACAGGGCGAGCAAGACGAGTCCGATGGCGACGTTCGAGCCGACCACGGCGAGGAGAATTCCACTCGGCACGATGAGTGCCGCGCCGAGAGCCGCACTACGTTCCTTGCCCCACACGTCGGTCCGGCGCGAACTCGTGATCGAAGCGAACAGCTCGAAGGCCCCGAGTCCGAAAGCGACGGCGGCGATCCCGGCCTCGGTGAAACCGAAGTCGTCGTCGAGCCACGAACCGAACGTCACGAACATGCACTGGCTGGCGGCCATGAGGAAGAACATCGCAAGCACTACCCAGTAGCCCTCCCGAGGAAGGGGGCGGCGCGTACTTTCGAGACGACGAGAGGGGTGGTATTCGCCGTCGGGTCCGAGTCGACGGGCGATCACGACGGCCATAAGAGCGGTGGCAGCAGCACCGGTGACGTATCCCCACCGCCAACTCGAGGCCGAGGCGACCAGGCCCATGACCGTGACTCCGATCAGAAGTCCGAGTGCCCAGGACGTCTCGGTGATTCCGATGACTCGGCCACGTCGTTCGTAGTCGACATGATCGTTGACCCACGCCGTGAGTCCGACGTCGAACACGAGCTTCGACATACCGAGAGCCGTGATTGCGACGACGAAGATCACGAGTCCGGGACTGATGGCAGCCAGTGCCGCCGCCGCCGAGACACCGAGGAGACCGGCGACCATCGACGTACGACGATGCATACGGTCGACGTATCCGCCGATGATCGGCGAAACGATCATGAGGAGTTCGGTGATCATGAGAGCGACACCGATTCGACTCAGACTCGTCGAGAGGTCGTCCGAGATGCTGGCGAGGAACGGTGGCGCAAATCGGAAGCACGCGTTGGCGTTGAGTCGGGCGATCGTCACCGAAAGAACGTGACGGCGTGTCTCCTCGGGGTAGGTGTCGTCGAGCAGTGATGTCAGCACGGTGACTCGTCGTCTCCGCTCTTCGCAATGAGGTATCCGATGGCGCGCTCAGCTCGCGGGTAGCGGTTCACGACGTGCCAGAAATCGGGACCATGATCGTCGACGACGAGATGAGCCAGTTCGTGCACGATCACGTAGTCGAGGACCCAAGTCGGGACTCCGACCAGACGGCTCGAGATCTTGATCTCACCGGTGAGGGGAGTACACAACCCCCAGACCGCGGTGAGTTTGTCGGACCATTCGATGGACGACGGGAGCGGAAGTAGATGTGCCGA
Organism: Acidimicrobiia bacterium; assembly: GCA_009923785.1. Taxonomy (GTDB): domain Bacteria; phylum Actinomycetota; class Acidimicrobiia; order Acidimicrobiales; family Ilumatobacteraceae; genus Casp-actino8. The sequence goes on from RFSV01000009.1 coordinate 38,654, forward strand.
GGCCAGATCGTGTGCTCGCGTCGACAGATCGACACTTTGTGTCGCAATCTTGCGCTCGAAGCGACGCACCATCTCGCGAACGGCATCTTCCTCCTCCGACTGTGACATCCAGGACGGCACGGTCACTTTCACGACACCGTGCTCGAGTCGTGCTCCGACACTTCGCTTGCGACGAGTCGAGCGCACCACTTCCACTCGCAGCGCGTCGCTCATTCGACTGCTCCCGAGTTCTTGAGCTCTTCGGCGATCAGCTCGAGTGGGAAGAGAAGGGATCCGGCTCGCCAACCTCGTTCGGGATCGTGCTCGAACCACGATCCTCCGAGATTCGGGAAGTGATGTTCCGAGCCGGTCAGTCGTCGACGGAGAATCCGGAGTACTCCGCTGTGCGACACCACGAGTACACAGCCACCGGCGTGATACGAGGCGATGTCGGCGAAGGCCGACAGGGCGCGTGTTTCGGTCGATTCGGCGGTCTCGAAACTCGGAGGTCGACGACCGGCTTCGAGCCAGCCCGGCCACTGCGCCTGGATGTCGCGACGCGTGAGACCTTGCCACTCACCGGCATCGTTCTCCCGCCACCGGACGTCGACGCGTCGGGTCGTGCACCCCACCACCTCGGCCAAGAGGTCGGCAGTCACCGACGCCCTTTCCAGGTCGCTCGAAACCACCAGATCGAAGGGGGGACACTCGGAGGCGATCAATGAGCCAGCTTGTCGAGCCTGCAGACGTCCGAGAGTGGTGAGCGGTGGATCGGCTTGACCTTGCCACTTGCCGAGCGCGTTCCATTCGCTCTGTCCATGCCGAACGACAAGAACACGGGTGACGTCGTTCGAGTCGGGGCCGGACACGAGCGTTCACGGTACCCCCGCTACGCTCGAGACGTGGTCACCCTGCGACTGTTCGCTCAGGCTCGCGAAGCCGCCGGAACGGCGCGCGACACCGTTCCTGGTTCGACGGTTGCCGAGGTGGTCGAGACCGCTCGTCACAAATACGGTCAACGTTTCGCAGCAGTGCTGCCCGTGTGTCGAATTTGGTTGAACGGCGAAGAAGTCCCCCCGTCGACGCCAGTGAGCGACAAAGATGAAGTCGCTGTTTTGCCACCTGTCTCGGGAGGATGTCGATGAAAGACGAAAACTTCGCGTCGATGCCCTTGGACGAGCTGCGTGCCGAGCGCGACAGCTTGCGTGCCGAAGAAGACGCAGTGTCGTTCGTTCGACGGCTGGCCCAGGGACGTGTCGATCTTGTGGCCGCAGTTCGTGCTCACCGCGAATCCGACGGAACCGGCTCGGTGGCCGACATCATTCGATCCGGAGTCGGATCGGCACCGAGTACCGGCTCGAGTCGCCCTCCTCGCGATACCGAGGTCGCCGCCGATCACCCGCTGATGGAAGAATTCGAGAGCTTGAGCGACCGTCTCGGTTTCGACGACATGGTCGAGCTCGACCTCGAGGCGCTCACCGAACTCGGGAGGGGCCTGGCCGACTTCGAGGGCCAGATGTCGGCTCGCCGACGTGAACTCTTCGATCGAATCGATGCCCTGACCGCCGAGCTCGTGCGTCGTTACCGGGATGGTGACGCCTCGGTCGATTCACTGTTGCAGGGCTGATCTGCCCGATCGAGCGTCGACGTCCTGACGCCGGTAGTTTCACCCTTCTGTGACACGGGTGGCGATGCTTTCTCTGCACACCTCACCGCTGGTTCAGCCGGGTGCGGGTGATTCGGGCGGAATGAACGTCTACGTCCGTGAATTGGTGGCCGCTCTGGCCCATGCGGGTGTCGAGTGCACTACTTACACTCGTCAATGGAAGCGTGGGTTGCCGCGCGAGGTTCTGGTCGAACCGAATCACCGAGTGGTTCACGTCCCGGCCGGTCCTTTCGATCTCCCGAAGGAGGAACTGGAGTCGGTCGTTCCGAGCTTCACCGATTTCGTCCTCGACGACATCGGGCGCAGGTCGCCGGTCGACGTCGTTCATGCGAATTACTGGTTGTCGGGTATCTCCGGGCATTCGGTGAAGCACGAGCTGGGCATTCCGCTCGTGAGCACCTTCCACACCCTTGCTCGAGTGAAGGCTGAAGGCGGAGACCCGGAACCCGAGCGCCGCGAGCACGCCGAGGCGTCGGTGATCGGATGCTCCGACGCCATTTGCGTGTCGTGTGACGAGGAGGAAGAACAGTTCCGGCGCCTCTATGGCAATCCCCCCGGTCGAGTCGAGATCGTGGCACCAGGTGTTGAACACGCCTTTTTCACTCCGGGTGACCAACGAGGCGCGCGTCGTGCTCTCGGCATCGATGCCGGCCCGATGATTCTCTTCGTCGGGCGACTGCAACCATTGAAGGGGGTCGACGTAGCGGTGCGCTCGCTGGCTGCACTCGGGCGTTCGGATGCGTCGCTGTACGTGGTGGGTGGGTCGAGTGGTGCCGAAGGAGACACCTACATCGATCACGTTCATCGATTGGTGGCCGAGCTCGGTCTCGAGTCTCGTGTGCATTTCGTTCCGCCGCAGCCACACCACATCTTGTCCACCTATTACCGCGCTGCCGATGCCGTGTGGGTTCCGAGCCGTTCCGAGAGTTTCGGACTGGTGGCCCTCGAGGCCGCAGCATGCGGTGTGCCGGTGGTGGCTCACGCGGTGGGTGGTCTGGTGTCGCTCGTCGATCACGAACGAACCGGCTTTTTGGTCCCCGATCGGGACCCGGAGGTGTTCGCCAAGTACACCACCGCGTTGCTCGACGATCCCGACCGTCGTCGAGCCATGGCTGCTGCGGCGGCTGAACGAGGTCGTCGGTACACCTGGAGTTTCGCCGCAGCCCGACTGCGCCGTCTGTACTCCGACGTCACGTCGCGTTCTCTCGTCAACTGCTCGTGAGCGACCTTCACGACGACGAGTCCTTGGCCGTCCTCGAACGTCGTGTCGACGAATGGCTAAGTGCCATGAAAGCGGAAAACTCGGCCATTCTCGCCATTGATCGAGCTGAGCCGGATCCGGCTTTTCGATCCCGTTGGTACGTGCGCATGCAAGGTGAAACGAAGGACTTCACGACCATTTGGATCACTCTCGGTCAGCGCACGTTGCGGTACGAGACCTACGTGATGCCGGCCCCGGAGGAGAACCTGACAGAGTTCTTCGACAATCTGCTGCGTCGCAACGAAAGGCTCGTCGGCGCCCATTTCTCGATCGGCGCAGAGGACGCAGTGTTCCTGCGAGGAGACATTCCACTGCGAGCGTTGAACGAACGAGAACTCGATCGCATCGTCGGATCGGTGTATGCGTACGTCGAGCAGTGCTTCCGACCTCTGCTGGCCATCGGATTCGCGTCGCGTTTCCGTTCGGACTGATCGAACTCCCACTCTCGTGCCGCTCCACCGGCGTTGATCGGGAAGTCGTGCCGGTGGAGCACCCGACACTGGTTAGCGTGTCGGCGTGAACTCGCCGTCTGCCACCGTCCTCGCCGTCATCGGTGGAGGAAACATGGGAGCCGCCCTGGTCGGTGGACTCCTGTCCTCCGGGATCGTCTCCGAGTCGTCGCTCGTGATCGTCGAGACGCTCACCGATCGACGTCGAGTGTTGAACGAGATGTATCCGCACTTGCCAATCGTCGCCACCATTCCACCGTGCACCGAAGCCGTGGTGGCGGTCAAGCCTCCTGATGTCGTCACGGCGGCGCGCGACGCGGTCGCCGCAGGCGCGCGCCGCATGCTCTCGATCGCCGCCGGTATCACCATCGCTGGTCTCGAAGAGGCATGCGGTCCGGATGTCGCCGTCGTGCGAGCTATGCCCAACACGCCGTCACTCGTGGGTCAGGGCGCATCAGCCGTTGCCGGTGGTCGATGGGCCACCGAGAACGACATGGTGTGGGCAGAGTCGATTCTTGGTTCGGTTGGACTCGTGGTGCGCGTCGTCGAGAGCGACCTCGACGCTGTGACCGGTTTGATCGGTAGCGGTCCGGCCTATCTCTTTCTCGTCGCGGAGTCGTTGATGGAGGCCGGACGCGCTCAGGGTCTCGACGACGACGTGGTCGACTCCATGGTTCGACAACTCTTCACCGGAGCCGCAGCACTCATGGCCGAGGGCGACGACCCGTCCGACTTACGTGTGCGTGTCACGTCACCCGGTGGCACGACCGCAGCTGGTCTCGGGGTACTCGACGAAGCAGGGGTTCGGCGAGCGTTCGTGAACGCGGTCGAGGCGGCGACGGCCCGAAGTCGTGAACTCGGTCGTTGATCACAAATTTTTTTGGCGCAATAGGCGCCACCGCAAACGAGTCGGCGCAGGTCAACTATTTAGTGAAAAAGCACTATTTCTGCACTGTGCAACCATCGTCGAAAAATGTGTGAGCGACACTTCCGTTCTCGCAACGAACGTGCCTAGTGTGTTGCACAGGTCACAAGACCACCGGCTCATCGCAGTCGGGAGACGCACCCGCAAGGGACGCGCCGAAGGGCCGGTGCCATCGGGGGGTTGGCACCGGCCCTTTCGCGTCCGGCCACGTCGTGAGACTCGAGTCGCATTCAGCGATCTGCACTGACACACTGCCTGCGATGACGGACCGCCCTTACGACACCGTGTCGTTTCTTTCCGATCTCGGACACGGGTCCGATGCCGTCGGCGTTGTGCATGCGTTGATGCGTGATCTTGCTCCGCACGTTCGGGTGGTCGACATCACCCACGACGTCACGCCCTTTGATGTACGGGCTGGATCACTTGCACTGGCTCGGGCAGTGGCTTACGTCCCTCGCGGAGTGGTCATCGCTTGCGTCGATCCCGGTGCCGGCACCGACCGCCGCCTCGTCGCCGTGGAGGTTGCCGGCGGAGACGGTGTGTTCCTCGGGCCCGACAACGGACTGCTCGCCACCGGAGTCGCACTCGCCGGTGGAGCCGATCGCGCTGTCGTTCTCGATCGTGACGAGCACCATCTGGCTTCCCCCGGGGCGACCTTTGCCGCCCGCGACGTGTTGGCACCAGTCGCTGCAGCACTCAGCCTCGGGACATCACTCGACGATCTCGGCACTGCAATCGATCCCGGTTCGCTCCTGCCGAGTGTGGTTCCCATTCCGCGCGACGAAGACGGAGTCCTTGCGTGTGAAGTTCTGTGGGTCGACCGTTTCGGAAATTGTCAGATCAACGTGTCGACCGACGACATCGATGCAGTTTTTGGCACCGGCACTCGAAGAGTGCGCGTGTCGTTCGGAGACGAATTGCGCAACGTCGAGATCGTCGGTTCGTACGGCGAGATCGGGGCCGGAGCGCTCGGTCTCGTGATCGATGCTTCGGGACTTCTCAGTCTGGCAATCGACCGCGCATCGGCTGCTCAGCATCTCGGAATCGGTGAAGGTGAAAGTGTTCGCCTGGCGCCGTCCGATGGTGCAGGTGGCGTCACGGTCCCGGTGTCCTTGCGCTCCTGATCACTCGAGTGAGTAGCGTGTCGTGCGTGAGACCAGCGACCACACTCACCATTGCGCTTCTTCTGGGAGGCATCTTCGTCGCAGGCATCGTGTCGCTTCTGAGTCTGTGACGTGACACGGTGAATCTCGCGTCGATCGTCGATGGGCACGAGGACTCTCGACCGGCGATCGTGAGTCGTGGTCGGGTCACCGACTACGGAACCCTGCGGAGCCAGGTCGCCGGTCTGCGCGGATCCCTCGTCGCACTCGGTGTCGGTCGAAACGATCGTGTGGCTCTCGTCTGCGGCAACAGCCGAGCATTCGTGGTGTCGTATCTGGCCACGATCGG
>RFSV01000081.1 GCA_009923785.1 Acidimicrobiia bacterium
GGACCAGAAAGAGCTCGGCCCCCGACCGTCGCACGGCCACCGCCTTTTGAACCAAGGCCCCGATGGGGCCCACCTCACCGTCACCGGACATGGTGCCCGTGACCGCAACCCCGCCAGGCGGACTGAGCTCACCCGGAGTGAGAGCGTCGATCAGGGCCAAAGTGAAGGCAAGACCGGCCGAGGGTCCACCGATCGAATCGGTGTCGATATCGATCTCGACTGGCAACTGAACGGTCCGGGTGTCGCGGGGGTTGAACCCGATGATCACCCGACCAGGTTCCGACGGGCTTTCCATGAGCGCCACCTCGACGACGCGCTCTTGGTCGTCGGGCGCACCGATCGACCGAACGGTGAGGGTCACGACGTCGCCCACTTCGGCGCCTGTCAGTGCCTCGCTCACATCCGAGAGCACATCGATATCTTTCGTCACTGACGGTGCACCGTCACGTCCGTCCACGTCGACCGAGAGCAATACGTCACCTACTTGCAGCACTCGGCAGGCACGCAACTCGGGTGCGTCGGTCGGGCACAGTTCGGGATCGAATCCTCCGACTTGGGCCGGACCTTCCTCGAACGTGGCGTCGAAACCCAAGAATGACAGAGCAACGAAGGCCGCTACTTCTTTGGCCGTAGCCATTGCACCCAACTGAATCTGCTTGCTGATCGACGGCTCGCACTCGCCGAAGCGCTCTTCACAGGTCTGCACGTTCACGTAGGGATCAACCCAACCCATGAAGGCCTGCAACGGAGTGAGCTCGCTCCCGAGTGCAGTCACGAATCGCACGCCACCATCGGGGTCGAACACCTGGACCGCATCACCTGATGCTTCGCCTCCCGTAATGGTCAGACGCGACGACACGTAACTCGCGGTTCCCGGTGCGGTTTCGTAACGCTCCATCGGCCACACCATGGCCACCAGAACGGCAGCGATCACGAGGTAAGCCACCGTCACGAGAGGAATACCCCACACCGGCCGGGTGCGCACGGCACGACCAGGTGGGGCCGGTACGGTGTCGGTCGTCATGTCGCTTACTGACATCACTCTTCGGGTCGCTCTTCTCGCAGGTCTGGCGCTGTCTGCGCTGGTGGCTGTGGGATGGCGCAAGCCTGCCAGAAGTCCTCGTCAGAACCCACGCGACGTGGCCGGTCGTGAGGCACCTGTCGACGCACTGCCGGGCCTCGGTAACCAGTTTCGGCGAAGAATTCTTGATCTGGTTGCTCTCGGTGGGATAGCAGTAGGGGTGGCGTTCGTCGTAGCGATCGCCATCGCACTCGTCATTTCGTGGGTCGTCACGAACGTGATCGAGGGCTTGTAGGAAGGAAGTCGGAGGGGAACATGGGTGACGGCGACGCAGCCGAGCTGCGCCGCAACGTAGTCATCGCTGGTCATACGGGGGATGTCGGTACGGTCGAGCGCGCGCTCGCCCATGACGAACCTGGTGTGCGCGAGGCCGCGTTCGGTGCCCTGGCCCGTCTCGGACTCTTCACTGCCGAGGTGGCCACCCAAGGGATCGACGATCCCCACGCACGTGTTCGCTGTCGAGTCGCCGAACTGTGTGCCGAGTTGCCCGACTTCGACCTCGCACCACTGCTGCACGACGACGATCCGATGGTGGTCGAGATGGCGGCTTGGTCGTGCGGAGAGCATGAATCTCCTCTGCCCCACATCGTGCCGCGCCTGGTCGAACTGTGCACTTCACACGATGAAGCGCTGGTACGTGAGGCCGCCGTCGCCGCGCTCGGTGCCATCGGCGACGAACGAGGTCTGACCGCCATCCTCAAGGCGTGTGACGACAAGCCGACGGTTCGTCGACGCGCTGTTCTCGCCCTCGCTCCGTTCGACGGCGACGACGTCAAGGCAGCACTCACCAAGGCGCTCGACGATCGCGACTGGCAGGTTCGGCAGGCCGCCGAAGACCTCCTCGGCTGAACGACGTCAGCGGATTCCTTCGACGATCAAGACGATCCCGAACACCACGAAGGCGACGGTGGCACCGACTCGAATGGCCCGTTCGGGTAGACGAGCGCCCAGGATCTGACCGACGAGTATCGCGAGAGCGTCAGCGGCGACCATGCCAAGGGTGGACCCGATGAACGTGCCCCACGGATCTTCCTTGGTGGCCAACGTGATCGTGGCGAGCATGGTCTTGTCACCCAGTTCGGCCAGAAAGAACGCGGCGCTCGCCGCGACCACGGCGTTCCGGGTGGAGCGTTCGGCGGCTGACTTCTCGTCGTCATCGAGGGAATCGCCACGCAGAGTCCAGGCCGCGAACAACAAAAAGGCCACGCCGGCGATCACGGCAATGGTGTCGGTGGGCAACTGCGCGCCGAGTACCGATCCGAGGCCAACACTGATCGCGTGTGTGGCAGCAGTAGCGATCGTGATGCCCACCAGCACCGGTAGAGCCTTGAAACGAGCAGCGAAGGCCATGGCCATCAGCTGGCTCTTGTCGCCGAGCTCGGCCACGAAGATGACACCGAAAGACAGAACGAGAGCGGACCACATGATGCGGAGGCGACAGTACAGTCGCGACGCATGGGGATCGTGACCAACGAGCGTTTGCACTCGACATTGCCGCCCGACGACGACCACCCGTATCGCACCGGTGCCTGGCGCCCTCAGTCGGCCGAGTACACCGCGACACACATGCCGACAATCGGGCGTGTACCCGACGATCTGAACGGTGTGTACATCCGCAACACCGAGAATCCGCTTCACCCCAATCTCGAGCGATATCACCCCTTCGACGGTGACGGCATGTTGCACTGCATGTCGTTCGACGACGGTGCAGCGGAGTATCGCAATCGATTCGTGAGAACGACCGGCTTGGTGATCGAGCAAGAAGCCGGAGGCGCCCAGTGGTCGGGTCTCGCCGAGTCGCCAGCCAAGTCACCACGTAGTGACGGCTGGGGTGCTCGTACTCGTATGAAGGACGCGTCGAGCACCGACGTGGTGGTGTTCGGTGGACTCGCCCTCTCGAGCTTCTACCAATGCGGTGAGCTGTATCAATTGGACCCGCGCACACTCGACGATCGAGGTCGTGCCACGTGGAACGGAGCTTTCCCCTCGGCCGGCGTTTCGGCGCACACCAAGGTCGACGAGAACTCGAACGAGTTGCTCTTCTTCAACTACGAAACGTCGGCCCCGTACATGCACTACGGCGTCCTGAACGATCACCACGAACTCGTGCACTACATACCTATCGAACTTCCCGGACCGCGCCTTCCACACGACATGGCGTTCACCGAGAACTACGCCATCCTCAACGATTGCCCACTGTTTTGGGATCCCGAACTCATCGGCCGTGGCGTGTACGCGACCAAGTGGCATCCCGACATGCCCACTCGATTCGCGATCGTGCCGCGCCGAGGCACACCTGGTGAGGTTCGATGGTTCGAGGCCGATCCCACGTACGTACTGCACTGGATCAACGCTTTCGAAACGAGTGACCACGAAGGCGACTGGGTCGTGCTCGACGGATTCTTCCAATACGACCCGTCACCATCGGTGCCACCCGATGCCGACCTCAACACGCGCCTCTTCCGTTTCCTCGATCTCTACGCCATGGACTCACGGGCCTACCGCTGGCGCTTCAATCTCACGACGGGCGAGACTCGGGAGGGACCCCTCACCGATGTGGTGAGCGAGTTCGCCATGATCAACAACTCCGTTGGCGGCCGCGATTATCGCTACTACTACTCAGTGGTACCGACACCCGGTTGCTTTCAATTCGACGGCATCGTGAAGAACGATCTGCACACCGGTTCGACCGAGACCTACATGTTCGGTGACGGAGTGTTCGGCAGCGAAACAGTGATGGCACCCCGTCCGAATGCCCGTTCGGAGGACGACGGCTATCTCGTCACATTCGTATCGGACGTGAACGCCGATCGTTCGGAATGCTTGATCTTCGACGCCCAAGGTGTGGCCGATGGGCCGATTTGTCGGATCGAACTACCCGAACGAATCAGCAGCGGCACGCACGCCTGCTGGGCGTCGCTGTAGACGAACCCGACTCAGCGACCGAGCAGGGTGGACAAGAAGCCCTTCTTCTCACCCGACGGAGCCTCGTCGCACTTACAGCGCTCGTCTTTGGGCACGTGACCGAGCACCTCTTCCACGTGAGCTCCACAACCGGCCCAACCCGGCTTTCCACATTTGTTGCACGTCACCTGTCGACACATACCCCCTAGGGTATTGGCGCCAACACCGCTCGTCAAGCCTGGAACACTTCGGTCATGACGTACCTACTTCCCGACGCCGTCGTAGTCGACGCCTACCGCGAACTCCGCACCCGGATGATCGCTCTCCTCCGTGAGACCCCGGCCCACCTCGGTGCCACACCGGTTCCCCATTGCCCCGCGTGGTCGGTTCACGACGTTGCTGCTCACCTCGTCGGAGTTCCCGAGGACATCCTCGCCGGGCGAATGGAGGGTGTGACCACTGAGGCCTGGACCCAAGCCCAGGTCGACCGCCACCTCGACCAGTCGCTCGCCGACCTGGCCGACGTGTGGGAGCACCACATCGAGTCGTTCGATGCCGTGCTCCCGCACATTCCCGCGCCTGTGAACTCGCAATTGGTCATGGACGCGGTCACTCACGAGCACGACATTCGCCATGCGCTCGGAGCTCCCGGGGCTCGGGATTCGTCGGCGGTGCGTGTGGGGCTCGGGTGGCTGCTCGACGCGGCCGGAGACGAGTCGGGACTGGCAACCCGCCTTCGTGGTTCGGGTCTCGACGACTTCGACCTTCTCCGAGTGTTGTCGGGCCGTCGATCCCCCGAACAGATCGCCCGACTCGGGCTCGATGCCGACGCCGTCCTGCCGCTGTTCATCGGCAAGCCGTTGACCCCTCCCGATATATCGATCGAGGAATGACGGTGTCGATTTAGTCATTTATTGACTAATCTGCCGGGGTGAGGATTCCCAAGCCCCGTCGCTTGCTCGTCGTCGCAGCCATCGGCCTCCTCTGCGCCTGTTCGGGATCGCCGGATCGCACCACGCTGAACGTATTCGCCGCCGCCTCGCTCTCGAACGCCTTCACCGACATCGAAACCGTCTTCGAAGTCGAGCATCCCGATGTCGACGTGGTGTTGAATCTCGCCGCATCGTCAGCTCTGGCCACCCAGATTTCCGAAGGCGCGCCCGCTCACGTATTCGCCTCCGCTGACGAAGCCAACATGAATCGAGTCGCCGATCTGATGGTCGACTCCGCCACGATCTTCGCCACCAATCGTCTGCAGATCGTCACCGAAGCGGGCAACCCGCTCGGAATCGAAACTCTCGCTGACCTCGCCGATCCGTCGATCTTGTTCGTCACCTCGGCGGTCGAGGTTCCGATCGGTCGCTACACCGCTGAAGTACTGACGCGCGCCGAGTTGACCGTACGACCCGTGTCGCTGGAAGAGAGCGTGAAGGGAATCGTCACGAAGGTGAGCACGGGTGAAGCCGACGCTGGAATCGTGTACGCCACCGATGCGGCAGCGGCACATCCGAGGGTCACCAGCGTGAACATCGCCGACGAATTCAACGTGATCGCGCGCTACCCGATCGCCGCTCTGTCGACGAGCGACGCCGCGACGAGGTTCGTCACCTTCATTCGGTCGGACGAGGGCCAGGCGATTCTCCGCGAGTTCGGATTCGGATCACCGTGAGCCGACGACTGCGCTCCGATCGACCACCGCTCGGGATTCTCGTCCTGGCCGGATTGGCAGTCGTCTTTTTCGCACTCCCGTTCGCCGGCTTGTTGTGGCGCGCTCCGTGGAGTGATCTCGTCGACGTCGTTCGAGAGGACGCCGTCCGTCGAGCCCTGTGGTTGTCGATCCAGACGTCGGTTCTCGCCACGCTCGTAGCCATCGTGATCGGAGTTCCGCTCGCCTGGGTTCTCGCCCGAGTCGACTTTCCGTTCCGCAACTTCGTGCGCGCCTTGGCCACACTGTCGATGGTGCTCCCTCCTGTCGTAGGAGGAGTTGCTCTCTTCTTCTCGTTCGGACGACGGGGATTGTTCGGCCAGTACCTGTACGACTGGTTCGGTATTCGACTTCCGTTCACCACGGCCGGTGTCGTACTGGCCCAATCGTTCGTGGCCATGCCGTTCCTGGTGCTCACCGTCGAATCAGCGTTCCGTCAGTTCGACGTTCGCTACGAGGACGCTGCTCGGTCTCTCGGCGCCCGTCGTTGGTACGCGTTCCGCCACATCACCATTCCCTCAATTCGTCCGGCAATCATCGCCGGGTTGGTGCTCGCCTGGGCGCGAGCACTCGGTGAATTCGGTGCAACCATCACCTTCGCCGGCAACCTCCCCGGCACCACGCAGACGATGCCGTTGGCCACCTACATCGCACTCGAATCCGACCCCGGAGCGGCCCTCATACTCAGCATCGTTCTCATCGTGGTGTCGTTCGGCGTACTGATCGGCCTGCGCGACCGCTGGCTCGGAAATCCGCACGAGGTGACGCGCTCATGACACTCTCGGCGGTCATCCGTGCCACACGAGGCAACTTTCGACTCGACGTCTCTTTCGACGTGGCCGACGGTGAAACCCTTGCCGTCCTCGGGCCGAACGGGGCCGGCAAGTCCACGATCCTGCGCTGCCTCCTCGGACTCGTCCCTCTCGACACCGGACGAATCGTTCTCGGCGACCACGTTCTCGAGGACACGACGAACAACCTCTACGTCGAACCCGAGAACCGGCGCGTCGGTGCCGTGTTTCAGGACTACCTGCTGTTCCGACACCTGTCGGTGATCGACAACGTTGCCTTCGGGTTGCGGGCGAGAGGTGCGAAGAAAGAAAGCGCTCGACTCACGGCACGTGCACACCTCGAACGTTTCGAGGTCGAACATCTCGCCGATCGCCGCCCGTCTCAACTGAGTGGAGGCGAGGCGCAGCGGGTAGCACTAGCTCGCGCTCTCGCAGTGGACCCGAAGGTTCTTCTACTCGACGAACCACTGGCCGCGCTCGACGTGACCACCCGGCGCACGGTGCGCGACGAACTGTCGCTGTTCCTGTCGGCATTCGGCGGCCCACGATTGTTCGTCACGCACGATCCGGCGGACGCACGTCGACTGGCCGACCGGGTTCTCATCGTCGAGCACGGCTCAGTGGTACAGCACGGATCGATTCGCGACGTGATGCGCGACCCGGCCACGCCCTACGTGGC
>RFSV01000082.1 GCA_009923785.1 Acidimicrobiia bacterium
GACACCGACACGATCTGGTACACGAAGACGACGAACACCACCGCAGCCACCGTCACGGCGAATTGAGCCCGTCGACGTGACGGGCCGATCTTCCAGCGGCTCACCGTCTGGACGGCACGCACAGCTCTCGTCGTGCGAGAAGACTTGGAACGGGACGTCGTCGAACGAGATGACTTCGAACGAGATGATGTCGAACGCGTGGACTTCGAACGAGATGATGTCGAACGAGCCGCGGCACGAGAACGGGAACCGGATGGGCGACGAGTCGTCACGGAGCACCACCCACGATCGCCTTGAAATCACCGTATTCCCGCAGCGGATCGTCTCCGTCGGTCAACAATTCGGGATCGACTCCGCCGGTGGCCACGAGGACCGCGGCCACCGTCATCGGATCGACTGTCGTGAAATCGACACCAACTCCCGGTTGCATGCCGAGAGCCCGGGCCTCGACCACGAGACGAGCCGGCTCGCGAAGGAGCGAACGTTCGAGGCGCAGCTGGTTGTATCGGTCGCGTTCGCCGTCGATCCGTGACTCGATCCGATCGAGCTGCATCTGATTTTCGGCGATACGAGTCTGTGCCACGACCACCGCCATCATGATTCCTACCAGCACGACGAGAACGGCCAGTGCCAATTTCACGACACGACGGCCAGCCACGGTCGCGTTCTGCGGATCGACCGCTCGCGCAATGGCCGACGGCGAGCGCTTGGTCGACGGGCCACCGGCTGGGACGACCTTTGGCACAACTCGCTTCGACACACTCGATCGGCGATCGGCGGCAGTTCGAGTGGCCACGCGACGCGCCGGGCGAGATGCCGGCTTCACCGGAGCACGGGATGCGACTCGTGTCGCAGCGCGCGCCATCAGACGGCCTCCACCACGCGTAGGCGAGCCGAAACACTTCTCGGATTACGTGACTGCTCGTCGTCGCTCGGTCGAGCCGACACACGAACTTTCCGAACCGAGGCCCGCGCACCGCAACCGCAGGGCAGTCCAGGCGGACAAGCGCATCCCCCGGTCTCGTGATGACGGAAACGGGCCTTCACGATGCGGTCCTCACCCGAGTGGTAGGACAGAACAGCGACGCGCCCTCCTGGCAACAATCGACCGACCGCCCGGTCGAGGGCGACCGGTAACACTTCGAGTTCCCGGTTGACTTCGATCCTCAAGGCCTGGAAGGTGCGCTTGGCCGGATGACCGCCGCGTCGACGGGCCGGAGCAGGAATGGCCGACACAACGATCTCGGCGAGTTGATGCGTCGACGTCACCGGCCGAGAGGACACGATCGCTTCGGCGATTCGACGGGCGAAGCGCTCGTCGGCGTTGTCGCGCAGAAGGCGCGTCAAATCCTCAGTTGACCACTCGTTGACGATCTCGGCTGCCGTGCGAGTTTCGGTCGGGTCCATCCGCATATCGAGTGGGGCGTCGTGCCGGTAGGAGAAACCTCGGGCGGCGACGTCGAACTGGTGGGACGACACACCGAGATCGAACAGCGCTCCCGCCAGAGCATCGACGTGAGCCTCGGTCAACGCGTCGTCCACCTCGTCGAAACGACGATGCTGCAGCGTCACTCGGTCGGCGACGTCGACCAATCGACTCCGGGTGGCGTCCAAAGCCGCCGGATCTCGATCGAGGCCGAGGATCGACAGGTCGTGACGTGAGGCGAGAAGAGCCGCTGCATGTCCTCCACCTCCGACGGTGCCATCGAGGACGACTCCGGCCGGAACGGTCGAGAAGACCGCGACGATCTCGTCCACCATCACCGGCTCGTGAGCGAAGTCGATCACGACTCCTCCCCGGCGATGGCCTCGGTTCCGAGTGTCAGTTGACGCTCGAATCGCAACGGCTCCCAAATCTCGACTCGCTCGAAATTGCCGGCCACCACGACCTTGCTGCCGACTGCAAGCCCGGCATACGCGCGGAGGGACTCGTCGATCGTGACGCGACCCTGAGCATCGATGACGACTTCCACCATGCTCGCCGCCAAGGCTCGACGTTCCTGCTCGGTGGTCTCGCCACTCTTCACGGCCGCCGTGATTTCCTCGGCCAGTCGAGCTGAGTCCTCGGCCGTCACCACGGCGATGCACTTGTCCTGTCCGAGCAGCAAGTAGCAGCGGGGCTCGAGACGGCTCCGAAAGGTCGCCGGAAGCGCAAGTCGACCCTTGGGATCGAGCTGTCGCTCGTGTTTTCCGACGAATACCTGCACTGCCTGCCCCTCTGCCCGAGTTGGTGACTATTCCTAGTCCCCATTCCTCCCCTCTGTCAACCACTTTTCCCCACTTCGCGCCACTTTTTCTCCCCTGGCCCCCACCCGACCCCATCCAGGTTCTGCTCAAGGTGGGCTGACCGCCCGCCGATACCCGGTCGTGATGTCCGTGACCGGCGCTCTTCTTTTCGGGTCCTCCCTGTTCATGGCCGTGTCCACGGCCACGCCAGCCCTTGCGGTGTCGACTCCCCCGAGCGTCATGACCTCGTCGGCGTCCGGCATCTCGTCATCGGGCAGGTCGTCGAACTCGACGACCGTCTCATCGGCCTTGGCCCGGGGCGCCCGGGGTGACCACGTCGCGTCACTTCAGCGAGCACTCATCTCAGCTGACGTCACTGTTCGCGGGGGTGCCGACGGGGTTTTTGGACCGGCGACCGAGACGGCCCTTCGAACCTTCCAGACCTCGGTCGGGCTGCCGGCCACCGGGGTGCTCGACACGTTGACCGCCCATCTGCTCGACCTCGGGCCATCCCCCGTCTTTCCGGCTCGCGGCGACCGCGGAACCGACGTCGCAGCGACCCAACGAGCTCTCATCGCGGCCGGCATCTCGGTTCGCGGAGGTGCCGATGGCGTTTTTGGGCCGGTCACCACCGAGGCGATCGCTCTCTTCCAGGAGAAAAAGGGCTTGTCGGTGACCGGACGAGTCGATGCTCGAACAGCCATTGCGCTCGGTATTGCGTCACACGATCAGCCAACAGGGACTGCCAGCACTGCTGCGTCGACTGACGCCCCAGTCACCAAAGCCCCCTCAGTCGAAGCACCCGGAGTCACCAACGGGTCGGCGAATCTGCCCCGTCGCGGCGACCGCAGCGAATCGGTTGCGGTGGTTCAACGGGCATTGATCGCAGCCGGAGTGACCGTTCGAGGCGGAGCCGATGGCATCTTCGGATCGGCCACCGAGAATGCGGTGAAGTTCTATCAGCGCAACGTTCGGCGTCCGGCCACCGGCGAAGTCGACGAAATGACCGCCCAACTACTCGGGATCCTTCCGGCACCTACTGTTCCGCAACGGGGTGATCGAGGTGACGCTGTCGCAGCGATTCAGCGTTCGTTGATCTCGGCTGGCGTGTCGGTTCGCGGCGGAGCCGACGGCGTCTTTGGATCGGCCACCGAAACGTCGATCACCACGTATCAGTCCCGCCTCGGTCTCACGGCCTCGGGCCGTCTCGACCTCGTCACCTACTTCGCACTCACCGATGGCCAGACAACCACTCCCTCGACGAACGAAACGTCGAACGAATCCGACTCGACGTCGAGTTCGTCGAACGGCACGTCGAGCGAAACGTCGACGACAAGCCCGATTGCGGCAACTGTCTTTCCGGTGCAGGGCCCGTGCTGGTTCACCGACACCTGGCACGCACCTCGTTCGGGAGGACGCCGTCACGTCGGCGTCGACGTCATCTCGCCAACTGGCAAGGCCGTCTACGCCGTGGTGGACGGCATGATCACCCGTCAGTGGTTCGACAAGCCAGGCTCGCTCGGTGGCAATGCTCTTCGTCTCACAGCCGACGACGACACGTATTTCCACTACGCACATTTGTCGGAATTCGCAACCGGAATCGAACTCGGATCCGAAGTCGTGGCCGGTCAGATCATCGGCTACGTCGGGTCGACCGGCAACAGCTCGACTCCACACCTGCACTTCGAGTACCACCCCTTCGGTGGGAGCGCGGTCAATCCCTATTCGATGGTCAAGAGCATCGACGCCTGCAAGGTCACTGAACTACTTCCTCAGCCGACGGACTCCTGAGTCAATCGTCGAGTCGTTCGCACAGACGACGCACCGCCTCGCGACCGAAGACCGTTTCGTCGACGTCGAGATCGGTACCGAGTCGGTCGAGCGAACTGTCTCCGATCGTCGACGGGATCACCACATCGCGATACAGATCGGCATCCCACCGCAGACTCACTGCGCACTGGAAACGCGCCCAGTCACGCGTGCGACGCTGGCTGATCCCGACCGCCTTCGCTGATGCAGCCGTCGAATCGTCGACGAAGACTTCACCCGGTCCGCGTCCGGCAAAACACACGACCCGTGACAGATCAGAGGATTCCATGCCCCGGCGATGCACGACCGGCGTACGTACACCAGCCCCCGCCAACGCCTCGGCCCAGATGTCGCCGAGCCACCACGTGGCTCGACCGATGTCGTCGTCCCAGAGGCCATGCCCTCGAGGCACCAATACGTCGACCCACATCGTGAGATCTGGACCAACGATCACGATCCCTCCCCCGCTCCGCCGCTTGACGACGTCGATGTCACGGCGCTCACAGACGCCGAGGTCGACCAGACCGACGTCCTGAGTCGAACCGAGGACCACAGCGGTGCGAACCGGCCGGAACCACCACACGTGGGCGCGACCGTCGTCGGGCAGGGCTCGATCGTGAAACGAGGCTGCGTCACCGTCGGTGACGACCAGATGTTCGACCACAGCTACGACGCGCGCGCCAGATAGGGCTTCCAGACCTCCGGAACCCGGCCAACCGAAATCGTGACCCACGTGAGCTCGCGCGGCGCGCGGGGTACGCGAGCCAGCCGCATCCCGGCTTCGTCGGGTGTCCGGTCACGCTTGTCGAGATTGCACCGTCGACAGGCCGCCGCCACGTTCTCCCAGGCGTGGAGGCCACCACGCGATCTCGGCATGACGTGATCGATCGAGTCGGCTGCTCCCCCGCAGTACTGACACCGATGTTCGTCACGCGCGAAGATCGCCCGACGCGACAATGCCGTACGCCGGTGATAGGGAACCTTCACCACGTAGCGCAGTCGAATGACGAGCGGGTTGGGCAAGGCGAGCGATTCGGAACGAAGAAGCGTCCCGTCGTGTTCCACTACTTCGGCCTTGTCGGTGAGCACAAGACAAGCCGCCCTCCGGCAGGGAACGACGCTGAGCGGCTCGTAGGTGGCATTGAGAACGAGCGCGCTTCTCATCGGTCAGGGCCTCCGTCGCCGCCCGGATCGACTCATGGTTTCCACTCGCGTACCCACACGAGATATTTCAGCACATCGTCGACCTCGAACGGCGCCAGCGGATCACCGTAGTAGGACTCTTTTCGGAAGCGCACGTAGTCACGAGGCGGCACGGGCAAGAACGGCCGATGCGTCCACCACCGTCGTGGCACGAGCCGACGGCCGACGACGAGGGCCGTCTTCCACAACGACGGACGAGTGATGACGGCGATAACGATTCTGAAGGTTTCCCGCAAGGTCATGACTTGACCGTGGCGGCCTGGGGTTCCTTCGGCAATCCGAGAACCATCTCAGCGATGATGTTCGATTGGATCTGAGACGATCCGGCGTAGATGGTTCCGGCGCGGGCATTCAAGAAGCTTCCGATCCAGCTGGCCGACGTGTTCGGCGCCGAGCGATCGTCGGGCTGGAACGCGTTCGACGGCAATCGACCTTCGAGCACCATCGCCGATGCCCCCATGATCTCGAGGGCGAGTTCGGTCACGATCTGGTGGTACTCGCTCCAATATCTCTTGAACGCTCCGCTCTCGGGCCCAGGATGATGACCGGCCAGGAAAGACGTGAGGGTGCGAAGCCCGAGGTACCGCATGATCTGCACTTTGGAATGCGCCCACGCCAGACGCTGACGGACTCGCGGATCGCTGGCAACCCCGTGCTCTCGAGCCAGGATCAGCAGACGATCGAGTTCGGCCTGAAAGCGAACCGGGACCGTGGCCGCACCTTCACCGCGCTCATAGCCGAGCAGTGTCATGGCGACCGCCCATCCGTTGTTCACACCTCCGACGACCGAATCCTTCGGACACGTCGCGTCGGTGTAGAAGACCTCGTTGAACTCGCTCTCTCCGCTGATCATCTTGATGGGTCGCACCTCGACACCCGGTTGACGCATGTCGACGAGCAGGAAGGAGATCCCCTTGTGCTTCGGGGCGTCCGGGTCGGTACGGGCAAGGGTGAAGATGTGATCAGCGAGATGGCCCGCTGACGTCCAGATCTTCTGACCGTTCAGAATCCACTGGTCGCCGTCGAGCGAGGCGCGCAGCCCGAGACTGCCGAGATCGCTACCGGCATTCGGTTCGCTATAGCCCTGACACCACACGTCGTCATTGGCGAGAATGCGGGGCAAATAATGCGACTTCTGCTCGTCGGTTCCCCACCTGAGCAACGTGTTACCGAGCATGGTGATTCCGAAACCGTCGTTCGGCCCGCCGGTCGGTACTCCGGCCTTGGCGAACTCTTCGGCCAGGATCACCTGTTCGAGAGCCGACAGACCACCACCGCCGTATTCGGCCGGCCAGCCCGGTGCGAGGTAGCGCTCGGCGTGCAGAACCTTTCGCCACTCCATGACCCACGGACGTACTTCGTCGGCCGGCATCCCGCCGATACCGGGAAAATCCGCTGGTAGCGAACGGGTGAGAAAATCGACGACCCGACTGCGGAACGATTCAGCTTCTGACGAATATCGAGGGTCCACGAACGAAAACTAGTCGCCACCGACGAGTCGACGAGCCAGTGCGGCGGCACCGATCAGTCCAGCTCGTGGGCCAGCGGGCACGATGTCGATCGATTGTGTGAACGAAAGACGGCTGCGGGCACCGAATTCGTCACGTGCCGACATGAAGAATTCGTCGCCCCATCCCAGGGCCACGCTGCCAGCCACCACCACCCGCTCGATACTGGTGAGGGCGGCGACCGAGGCCACAGCCCGACCAAAACGTCGTCCGGCGTCGACAATGGTTGCCGATGACGACTGGCGTGCCGATTGTCCCGTTCGTGTCTCGA
>RFSV01000083.1 GCA_009923785.1 Acidimicrobiia bacterium
CCCGCCGATCGGAGAATCGAGACGAGTCATGAGTGGTCCTGAATTCAGAGTTGGTCAGGGTTTCGACGTTCATCGTTTCAGTGACGACCCAACGCGCATTCTCGTGTTGGGTGGAGTGGTGTTCGACGGAGAACGTGGACTCGACGGTCACAGTGATGCCGACGCGGTCGCTCATGCCTGTGCTGACGCATTGCTTGGTGCGGCTGGTCTCGGCGACATCGGTCAGCACTTTCCCGACACCGACCCGAAGTGGAAGGGTGCGAATTCACTCGCATTGTTGACCGAGGTCGTGCGTCTCGTGCAGGCCGAACGCTGGACGATCGGGAACATCGATTGCAGTGTCGTGTGCGAGGTCCCCAAGTTGGCCCCACGTCGCGACGAGATGCAGAACGCGCTGTCGACAGTTGTCGGAGCTCCCGTAACCGTGAAGGGTCGACGAGCCGAAGGCCTCGGCGCGCTCGGCCGACGAGAAGGAATCGCCTGCTGGGCGGTGGCCGTGTTGTCGCGGCAGGTGATGTGATGGCTCCCCGTCGACCGGCTCGAGGATCGTCGGCTCGTGGCCCGCAGAAGCGGGGTGGCGCGCCGTCCCGCCGCCCGCGTCCGAACGATCGTTCCAAGAATGCCTTCGACAAACCGAAGCGTTCGGACGATCGCGACGATCTGGGTGGAGGTCAAGTTGAGGGCCGTCAAGCGGTTCGTGAACTTCTGATCGCTGGGCGTCGTCGCGTACACGAGGTCTGGATCGCCACTGATCGAGACAAGAGTGATGTCGTCGACGACATCGTCCAGCTCGCGCGCGCGAATCGCGTGCCAGTTCTCGAAGTGAGCCGCAAGAAGCTCGATTTTGCAGCTCGAAGTGAGGCGCCACAGGGCGTTCTGGCGCGTGCCGATTCCATCGAGCCGATTCCCTTCGACACGATGATCAAACGTCGACCTGGAAAGGCACCGTTTCTCGTTGCTGTCGACGGTGTGACCGACCCGGGCAATCTCGGCGCAATCTTGCGCGTGTGCGATGGTTCTGGCGTCGACGGTGTCGTGCTTCCGAAGCATCGTTCGGTGCACATCACACCCACTGTGGCCAAGGCCGCCGTCGGAGCGTGTGAGCACGTCCCGTTGTCGTTGGTCGGTGGTCTTCCGACTGCGTTGGCCAAGATGCGCGACGCCGGAATCTGGGTGGTGGGCCTCGACGACTCGGCCGACAAGTCCCTCTTCGACCTGGGCGATCTGGCCAAAGAAGGAATTTGTCTCGTACTCGGTGCCGAAGGACCGGGCCTCTCGCGTCTCGTTCGTGAACGATGCGATCTGATCGTGAGCATTCCGATGCGCGGCCGGTTGAGTTCGCTCAACGTGTCGACGGCCGCTGCGCTGGCTACCTACGAGGTAGCGCGCTATCGCCGTTAGTCTGTCGCCGGTTCCGGCCGGGTTAGCTCAGTGGTAGAGCAACCGCCTTGTAAGCGGTAGGTCGTGGGTTCAATCCCCACACCCGGCTCCATTCCCAGGTGTGGCGTCAGCTCACGAGTGAGTTGACGCGAGCCACCAAGACGTCGAGTGCCCGATCGTTGTGTCCGCCTTCGGGAATGATCACGTCGGCGTGACGCTTGGTGGGTTCGATGAACTGAAGATGGCTCGGTCGAACGGTCGTCATGTACTGACGCATGATGCTCTCGGGGGTTCGCCCACGATCGCGTACGTCGCGTTCGAGTCGTCGAATGAGACGAACGTCGGCATCGGTGTCGACGAAGATGCGCAGATCGAAGAGATCACGGAGCTTTTCGTCGTAGAGAGCCAGGATCCCCTCGAACACGACGATGCGCGTGGGCTCGATGCGGAGGACATCTTTCGAACGATTGTGGTTGGGGTAGTCGTAGACAGGTACGTCGACGCCTCGACCCGTCAGCAAGGTGCTCAGCTGCTCGAAGGTGAGATCCCAATCGAACGCATCGGGATGGTCGTAGTTGGCCTGCGTTCGCTCATCGAAGGGCTGATCGGAACGATCGACGTAGTAGGCGTCCTGCTTGATGAGCGCGAGGTGATCTGACCCCACTAACTCCACGAGTCGTTCGGTCACCGTGGTTTTTCCGGAGCAGGTACCTCCGGCGACACCGATCAAGAAGGGGCGGGTGACGTTCTCCCTGCTCATCGGAACGACAGTACTGGCCCCATGGCGAACCAGACATCCCCAGGGTGCTTGTCATCGGCGTCGGAAACGGGCAGGCTGGTCGAATGGCCCTGACCGAACGAGAGAAGGCAATCCTCGATTTCGAAAGGGGTTGGTGGACCGAAGACGGGGTCAAGGACCAGATGCTGCGGGAGCGGTTCCAGTGCTCCTCCGACGAGTATTACGGTGAACTCAACCGACTTCTCGACAGCCCGCAGGCTCTGGCCTACGACCCGCTCGTGGTCCGTCGCCTTCAGCGGGCACGCGAACGTCGGCGTCGGACGCGACTCGATGGAAACACCGAGACGGGAGGTGTACAGGCATGAGTGACGAACAGCCCACCGGATCACGGACGGCTCGACCCGGACAGCGTCCTGGTGGAGTGGGCGTGTCCACAACTCTCGGAATCATCGTGGCGGCCATCGCCGTACTCCTCGGATTCCTCATCTTGCGTGACATCAATCGCGATCGCGACGGTGGTGTCACTGCCGGCCCGGTCGAGACACAGCCTGCGAGCACCGATGATGTTCCGACTGACTCGACCGATGTAGCCGTATCCACCACTACGTTGCCGCGCACCGGTTACAAGGTCTTCGTCGCCAACGCGTCCGGAGTGTCGGGCAGTGCCGGCCAGATGAGCACGGCTCTTCAGGCACAGGGTTTCATCGTGCAGCAACCCGCCACCAATGCCGCCGAGACGGTAGGCAAGCAGACCGTGACCGTGGTGTATTACGTGCCCGGGTTCGAAGCTGGCGCTGCGGCTGTGTCGCAGGTGCTCGGTGGTGTGGCCACGCAGCCGGTCGCCACTCCTCCTCCGGTCGAATCGGGTGATCTCGGTGAGGCCACGGTGCTCGTGATGCTCGGCACCGACTTGGCCGGCAAGTTGCTGCCGGGGGCGTTGCCCACAGGCGATACCGCTGTTACCGAGACGACGGCGGGCTGATTCGACGCAGCAGGCCGAGAGCGGCTTGTTCGAGACACCACAGGGGTTCGGCCATGGCGCGGTCGCTGCCGTACTCGTCGACCAGCGATGTCACGCCGGCGTCGATGTGGCGATACGCATCGGCGTCGTGAGCACTCGGATCGATACGTCCACAAATCACGCCGACGGGTAGACCAGCGCTGTGGGCGAGATCGACGACACCTCCCACGACCTTTCCCTCGAAGCTCGTGATGTCGAGTTGGCCCTCGCCGGTGATCACTACATCAGCGCTTCGTAGGTGATCATGCAGACCCACTTCGTCGGCCACCATGTCGAAACCGGGGATCAATGTCGCGCCGAGGGCGAGTAGTCCCCCGGCGAGTCCCCCGGCCGCTCCGGCACCTTCGATGTGTGACACGTCGACACCGTTCATTTCTTGGTAGAGCTGGACGAGACGTTCGAGCCGCGACTCGAGGAGTCGGATCTGACGTGTTGTGGCGCCTTTTTGCGGACCGAAATCTCGTGGTGCGTCGAGAAAGAGTGTCTCGACGTCGCAGGCGACGAGGAATTCGACACCTCGCAGGCGGGCCGGCGCGTGGATGGCGCGAACGGCTCCGAGTCCACCGTCGGTCGTCGCCGAGCCGCCGAGACACACGATGATGCGCTCGGCTCCGAGGTCGAGTGCTTTGTCGATCAGTTCGCCGGTGCCGGTGGTGGACGCGGCGACTGGATCGTTGTGTTCGGGCCCGCCGACGAGTGTGAGTCCCGACGCTCGTGCCATCTCGATGACGGCCGTGCCGCGGTGGAAGCGCCAGTCGGCCTGTACTGGGTCGCCAAGTGGTCCGGTGACGGTCGAGGTTCGGTTGGGTCCGCCGAGAGCCTCGAGCGTTCCTTCTCCTCCGTCGGCGAGTGGTACTTCGGTGCAGTCGTGGCCGAGTTCCCAGCAGGCATGGCCGATCGCTTGGGCGACGGCGGCGGCGGTAGCCGTTCCTTTGAACTTGTCGACGGCGGCCACCACACGCATCCCGTCAGTCTGTCTCAGATGCTGTACGTTTCGACATGTCACGTTGTCAGACGTGCCCGTGAAGGAGATGGTCGTGAAAAGCCGCATTCGATTCGTGGTGGGAGCCAGTGCTGCACTGGCTGTGCTCTTGGGAACCTCGGCGTGTGGGGGAGGCGACTCCGAACCAAGCGGCGATCAAGTGGCTGCTGCCGAGGCATACATTCGGATCTATTCGCCATCGAATTCCGACTGTGTTCTGAAAGAACACAAGAAGGTTGACGATGAGATGGCGTCGTTGCTTCTGCAGGCCTACGAGGCGTACGAGACATACGACTACGACGCCGAGGATGCGGCCTACACCGCGATTGGTGAGGACGCCATGCGCGATCTGACGGGCGCCCTCAATCGATGCGCGTTGGGCTGACAGCTCTCGAAGTGGAGAAAACCTGACTCACTCGGTAGGGTTTCGGTCATGTCCGTGACCGTGCGTATTCCCACCACTCTTCGCCCGTTGTCGGGTGGCAACTCGACCGTCCAGGTGGACGGCGGCACCTTGAGAGAGGTGCTCGATGCACTCGACGCAACTCATCCCGGTTTCCGTGATCGGTTGTTCGACGAGGAGGGGAACCAGCGTCGGTTCGTGAACCTGTTCGTCGCCGATGACGACGTGCGGTACCTGCAGGGAATGGATACTCCGGTGCCTGACGGCGAGACCGTCAGCATCATCACCGCCGTCGCCGGCGGCTGACCAACCCCGCTCGCCCCAGCCCTTCCCCCCACACTTTCTCCACACCCTGTTGCGGAAGGGGCGTGTTTTGAGTGATTGCGCATCAGGGTGCGCGAATTTCGTCGGTGGAAGTGGTGGTCGAGGAGGTTTAGCGGGGTCAGGTGTGGAGGAGGGCGAGGAAGTCAGAACGCTTCTTCGGGCCCATAGGAACCTCGGCCGGCCGGTTCTCCCGGTCCTGCCACACGGCGAACACCCGATTCATCACCTCGGCGTCTTTCATCAGCGCATCTGGCGCACTCAGCAGATTGAGGTTGCGCATGAACGCTCGTAGCACCACGGCATCGCTGCGCAATGCGGGGAGTAGTCCCTCGCGCAGAACCGAGCGCATCATCGTCTTCGGATCGGACGTGTCACCGTCGGGATCGTCGCCGCGTAACAAAGCCGCCGCCACTCGACGCGCCTCGGCATCTTGTTCGACTCCCGATCGGTACCACGGCACGATCTCTCGAGAGATCGCTGCGTCGTAATCGACCGCCAGGTCGAGCAGTTCTGTCGGTGTACGGCCGGGAAACTTCGACAACGATTCGCACATGAGGTGGGCGCCCCAGTAGCCGATCGAGCAGCCCCGCCCGTACAGCGGATTGGTGCATATCACTGCGTCGCCGACCGGCAGCATGCCGAGCACCAGAGGCTGTCCGTCGACCACGTAGTCACGGCGACGATTCAGGAGTCCGGCCATCACGTATACACCGTCCATGATCGGATCGGCACGCCCATCGAGGTATGGCGCAGTAGCCACGAGTTGACGGGCCGCTTCGTCGAACACGGCGGGGTCGGCGAGACGCGTGCGCAGATCGGAATCGTCGGTGGGCGCGGCCAGCGTGATCGAGAACGTGCGGTTGTCGCCGACGAACACTCCGTACTTGATGTAGCCGAGATCGCCACCGATCGGGCCGGTGCGCGGTGGATACTCGGCGTCGGGCTTCAGTCGATAGAACCGCGATGCGTAGACGATCCCGGTGTCTTCGACGAACTCCGGGACGGGACCCACACCGATGTCGGTGAGCCACTCGGGAAGGACCGAACGGCGACCCCCGGCCACCACCACCAGATCGGCACGACGTTCCGAACCGTCCTCGAGTCGAACACCCGTGATGCGGGGTAGGCCAGTCTCGGCGTCGCTCTCGTGCACGAGACCGCTGACGCCGACACCCACCTGGAAGCGCACCCGGCCCTCGTCGAGCACGACCCGTCGCAGAACCCATTCGAAGGTCGTACGACGGCAGGTGAGCATCGTGAGCTCGTCGTCGCCAGGCTCGGGCGCGTAGTTGGTCATGGTGGGGGGTAGATCCTCCCCGAACCGCAGCTCGGTCGCCCCTGCCTCGTAGAGGCGGGCCACCACGTCGGGCTCGTTCGCCTTCAGCAGGGTCACCAACCGGGCCAAGAAGGCGTGGCTATGGCGTACTTGTGGAGCCCCACGCCGATCCCAGAAAAAGGCCTCGTCGGGAGAGTCGGGCATGGGGGTGTCGTCCCGCTCGATCACGGTGACCTGATGTTCGGCTCGGCTCAGTTTGAGGGCTGTCGAGAGCCCCGAGACCCCTCCGCCAACCACCACGACATCCATGAAACCCGAGCGTAGAGGGCGGGAGTCGCCGGATCGGGACCGAAGAGAACCTCGGAGGTCGCCGGGCCGTCTGGTTGTCGCTTAGCACTCGGCTCAATAGAGTGCTAGCACTCGCGAGAGACGAGTGCGAACGGTTCGACGGCCACCCCCCGGTCGGGCGAATCGGCCACTCACTCCCCACACAACACACATCTCCGACGAAAGGGAAACACGATGGCGAAGATGATTGCGTTCGACGAAGAGGCCCGACGCGGCCTCGAAGCTGGCATGAACAAGTTGGCCGATGCGGTGCGCGTCACGCTCGGACCGAAGGGTCGAAACGTCGTTCTCGACAAGAAGTGGGGCGCTCCCACGATCACCAACGACGGTGTGTCGATCGCCAAGGAGATCGATCTCGAGGATCCCTACGAGAAGATCGGCGCCGAACTCGTCAAGGAAGTCGCGAAGAAGACCGACGACGTTGCCGGTGACGGAACCACGACGGCCACAGTTCTCGCTTGGAGCATGGTGCGTGAAGG
>RFSV01000084.1 GCA_009923785.1 Acidimicrobiia bacterium
GCGATGGCCATCATCATCCCGGGCATGCTCTTGTCGCAACCTCCGGTGGCCACGAGACCGTCGAGTCGTTCGGCGTGCATGACCGCTTCCACCGAGTCGGCAATGATCTCGCGACTTACGAGTGATGCGCGCATGCCCTCGTGGCCCATCGAGATGCCATCACTCACCGTGATGGTGCCGAACTCGAGCGGTACTCCGCCTGCGTCACGTACTCCGTCCTTGGCCGCCGCTGTCAGCCGCCGCAACGACACGTTGCACGGCGTGATCTCGTTCCACGACGACGCCACACCCACCTGAGGCTTGTCCCAGTCGTCGTCGGTCAGGCCGACCGCTCGCAACATGGCCCGTGAGGCAGCCTTTTGAATACCGTCGGTGACGTCGCGGCTACGGGGTTTCACGTCGACCGGCGTGCCGGCCACAGCAGAAGGGTCAGAGGGAGCCATGTCCCGAGGGTAGCGGCCCTCTCCCGTGACCCCGGAGTCGTCAGCGACCAGCGGTCTCGAGCACCTTCTCCGACTCCGTCGTCGCCGGAGCCTTCTTCAGGAAGAGATACAAGACCGGAATCAGATAGCCGAAATAGGCAAGGAGGCGAATCCACTCGGTTCGGGCGTGCCAGCCGAAGAAGCCCTTCATGAAATCGTAGAACGAACCTTGCGACCACATCCCCGAGGTGACCGTCCATACGGGCTCGACGAGGCCACCGTTCTCGAAGTCGAGTGCTTCACGGAACTCGTGAACCGCTTTCCCGACCAATCCAGCAGCGAAGAGGATGAGGAGTACACCGGTGACTTGGAAAAAGCGCTTCAAGTTGAGGCGATTCCCTCCGCGGTAGATCACGACACCGAGGATTGCTGCAACGGCAAGACCGAGAAGTCCCCCCACCACGACTTCGAATCCGGTGGACGAACCGGTTTCGGCACTCAACAAGAACAGCGCCGTTTCGAGCCCTTCGCGAACCGTCGCCACGAAGGCGATGACGGCGAGCGCAGTCGCGCCGGTGGCCGCGTCGACGCGGGAGCGCAATTCGGAACCGAGCGTGCGTGCGTTGGCCCGCATCCAGAAGATCATCCACGTCAGAACGGACGCAGCCGCGACTGCGATCACACCTTCGACGATCTGATTGGCCGTGCCGTGCAGACCTCCGACAGCCGCATAGATGGCAATTCCGACGATCAGGCACAGACCCGCTGCGCTGGCCGTCCCCTTCCACACAGCCCCGACTTCGGCCTCTCGACCGGTCTTGACCAAATACGCCACAAGGATGGCCAGGACGAGGGACACTTCCAGTCCCTCGCGCAACGTGATCAGGAATGATGCGCCCATGCCTCGATGGTAGGAGTGCCTAACCTCGGCTGTCAAGCCCGCCTAACATCCGACGGCGTCGCCCTACTTCTTCTTGCCGAAGCCGAAGAGGTGCTGGCCGACCTTGCGCATCTGGATCTCCTCACTGCCCTCGGTGATCCGGTAGCGCCGATGATGTCGGTAGATGTGCTCGAAGGGCATGTGGCGGCTGTAGCCCACTCCACCGCAGGTCTGCATGGCCCGGTCGGCGGCGTCGCACGCCAGTCGATTGGCGCGGTAGTTGCACATGGCCACCAGATGGGTGAACTCCATGAAACCCTCCACGTCGGGCCGATCGGACTTCACGGAATTGTCCATCAGCCACGCGGTGTAACGGATGAGTTGACGAAGCATCGCCGCTTCGGTGTGCATCTCGATCAGCGGGAACTGGATGGCCTGATTGCTCGAGAGCTTCTTGCCCCACGTGATCCGCGAGTTGGCGTATGCCACCGCTTCGTCGATGCAGAACTGCGCTGCACCAAGCGACGAGGCAGCCTGCCGAATGCGGTTCTCGTGCACGAAGTGTTGCGCGAGATCGAGACCGTGGTCGAGGCGACCGAACACGGCGGTGTCAGGCACTCGTACGTCGACCATGCTCACCTCGGCGTGATCGGTCGGCATGTTGAACGTCCACCAGAAGAATTCCACGTTGAAACCTGGTGAGTCGGTGGGGACGAGAAACGCCGTGATGCCGACGGGACTTCCCGGGTCGCCCGAGGTGCGAGCGAAGATGATGTCGTGGGTCGCGTGATGTAGGCCCGAGTTCCACCGCTTCATGCCGTTGATGACCCATTCGTCACCGTCGCGCACAGCAGTGGTCTCGAGGAAAGTCGCGTCGCTTCCATGATTCGGTTCGGTGAGGCCGAACGCCAATCGTTTGGTGCCGTCGAGGAAGCCCGGCATCCACTCCTTCTTCTGGTCCTCGGTCCCGAAGTCTCGCATCATGAGAACGGTTGGAAAGTTTCCGACGACTGACGATTCGTTCTGGAGATCGTTGTGGAGTCCGAGACCCTTGGTGGCGAGGTGTTCGCGAATGATCGCCATCTCGAGGTTGCTCGCATCACGTCCGCCGAACTCGGCCGGTAGGGCCAAGCGCAACCAGCCCGCCGCGTCGGCCCGTCGCCGCATCTCGCGAAGCAACTCTTCCCACTCGGCCCGAGGTACTCCACCGTTGTCGAAATCGGTGCGGGCCCACTCGCGGCGGTGATCGAAGAAGCGTTCGTTGTCATCGGCGGCCTGCAAGGGTTTGATCTCGGCATCGATGAAGGCGTCGAGAGCGTCGAGCGTGGCTTGGATGTCGGCGGAGATGGCGAAGTCCATGACCCGACCGTAACCCTCGTCACCTGGTGGGCCGAACCCCGGCGTCGGGCCGGACGGCCCAGGTGAGTAAGGTTTCTGACACCCCGTCAGAAACCACCATGACTGCCCTCGACACCACCACCCGACCCGATCTGCCGAGTGACGATCGCGAGTTCCGAGAGCTCGTACGCGACTGGTTGCGCACCAACGTGACTGGCGAGTTCGCCGCCTTGCGCGGTCGAGGCGGCCCCGGTGACGAAGACGTCGGATTCGACATTCGCGTCGAATGGGAAAAGGTGCTCGGTGAGGCCGGCTGGATCGGTCTCGGTTGGCCGAAAGAATTCGGCGGACGTGGCGCGACCGTCGACCAGCAAATCATCTGGGCCGAGGAATACGTACGGGCCGATGCACCAGCTCGAACCAATCACATGGGCGAGAACCTGCTGGCTCCCACCATCATCGAATACGGAACGCCCGAGCAGTGCGCTCGATTCCTACCTGGCATCTTGCGCGGTGACGAACGCTGGTGCCAGGGCTACAGCGAACCCAACGCCGGAAGCGACCTGGCGAACGTGCAGACCAAGGCTCGACTCGAGGGCGACGAGTGGATCATCGACGGCCAGAAGGTCTGGACGTCACTCGCGCATGTGAGCCATTGGTGCTTCGTGGTGGCGCGCAGCGAACCCGGTTCGCAACGCCATCAGGGTCTCACCTTCTTTCTCGTCCCCATGGATCAGCCCGGTGTGGAGGTACGTCCCATCCGCCAGGTGACCGGCGGCGGCGAGTTCAACGAGACTTTCTTCACCGAGGCTCGCACCACGTCCGACATGGTTGTCGGCCGTCCCGGTGACGGCTGGAAGATCGCCATGGCTTTGCTCGGCTACGAGCGCGGTATTTCGACACTCGCCCAGCAGGTGGGCTTCGAACGCGAACTCGAGAGCACGATCGATCTGGCCCGCCACTACGGGCGGATCGACGATCCGGTCATGCGTCAGAAGTTGGCGAACGCGCACACCGGACTACATCTCATGAAGTGGAACGCACTGCGTTCGATGTCGGCCAAAGGTGTGCCCGGACCCGAAGCGAGCATCTCGAAACTTTTCTGGGGCACCTGGCACCGTGATCTCGGTGAGTTGATGATGGAGATCATGGGACCAGATGGTCTGATCGGCGAGGCACTCCCCTACGAACTGACTCTCGAGCAGAAGCTCTTTTTGTTCACTCGATCCGACACGATTTACGGCGGATCGAACGAGATCCAGCGAAACGTTCTCGGCGAACGAGTTCTCGGTCTGCCGAAGTAATCTCGTCTCGTAGTCGGCACCAACGGGGGTTCACATGTCATCTGGTTCTTCGGCTCCGGCCTACGTGCCCGGCCACGGCCTCCTTGCTGGCAAAACCGTGCTCGTCACGGCAGCCGCCGGTAGCGGTATCGGTTCGTCGACCGCTCGCAAATGCATCGAGGAAGGTGCCCATGTGGTCATCTCCGACAAGCACGAAAGACGACTGGCCGAAACGGCCGCCGAACTGGGTGTCACCGGCATTCCCTGCGACGTCACCGACGAGTCGAGTGTGCAGAACTTGATCGCCGCGGCCTCGGCCGAACTCGGTGGCATCGACGTGTTGGTGAACAACGCGGGTCTCGGAGGCACGGCCGAACTGCACGAAATGACCGACGATCAGTGGTCGATCGTGCTCGACGTGACGCTCAATGGCACCATGCGTTGCACCCGCGCCGCCCTCAACCACATGTACGAACGCGGTAGCGGTGTGATCGTCAACAACGCCAGCGTTCTGGGCTGGCGCGCCCAGGCCGGCCAAGCGCACTATGCGGCGGCCAAAGCCGGGGTGATGGCTCTCACGAGATGTGCGGCGATCGAAGCCGCACCACGGGGGGTGCGCATCAACGCGGTGTCACCCAGTCTCGCCATGCACGCCAACCTGGCCAAGGTCACGAGCGACGAGCTTTTGGCCGAACTCACTCAGCGCGAAGCATTCGGCCGCTATGCCGAGCCATGGGAAATCGCCAACGTGATCGTGTTCCTCGCCAGCGACTATTCGAGCTACATGACCGGTGAGGTCGTGTCGGTGAGCAATCAGCACGCATGAGCGTCGACCTGCACCTCGACGGCTCTGTCGCTGTCATCACGATCAATCGTCCCGAGCGCAAGAACGCCTTCACTCGTTCGCAGTACGAAGCCTTTGGGAACCATCTCAGCAATGTGGCGTCACGAGACGACGTGCACGTCGTCGTGGTGACCGGGGCTGGCGGTTCGTTCAGTTCGGGGCAGGACCTGAAAGAGATGGCCGAACTGGCTGATGCCGCGTCTTCGGGAGTGACCCCCGATCGCCCCGACACATCCGGCACCGGAACCGGTTTCACGGTCTTGCTCGACGCGCTGCAACATTTTCCGAAACCTCTGCTCGCTGCCGTCGAAGGTGTCGCCGTCGGTATCGGCATGACCCTTCTGCCCTACTGCGACATCGTGATCGTCGGGTCGACGGCGCGTATGCGGGTTCCCTTCAGCGAACTCGGCGTTCCACCCGAGGCCGGAAGCAGCGCACTCCTCGCCGATCTGGTCGGCTGGCAACGAGCGGCCGAGATTCTCCTCACGTCACGGTGGATCGACGCCGACGATGCCGTGAACTACGGACTCGCTCTCGAGAAAGTCGACGAAGGCCAGGCACTGAGTCGGGCCCTCGATGTCGCGCGCACGATCGGCGAGAAGTCGCCATACTCGACTCGAGTCATCAAACAACTGATGCTGGCGGCGCGTGGCTCTCGTTCGACTGATGCCCGAGCACGCGAGGAGAAACTCTTCACTGAACTCTTCCGCGGAGGCGGTTACGGTGGCTGAGGCCGACAATCGCGCCGACTTTCCCATCACTCGCTTCATGGGAATGGACGTCCACCGAACCGGCTACGGAACGGCACGGGCCACGGCGACGATCGGCGAGACGCACCACAATCCGAACGGTGTCGCCCACGGGTCGGTCGTCTTCGCAATGGCCGACACCTCGATGGGAGCTGCAACCATGAGCATCCTCGACGAGGGTTTCTACTGCTCGACCATCGAGATCCAGATCCGCTACCTGCGCCCGGTGGTGTCGGGGCCGATCGTCGTCGACACTCAGGTGATCAAACCCGGACGGCGCATCGTGCACCTCGAATCGAAAGCCACCGATGCCGAGGGACGCCTGGTCGCGACGGCGACCGGCTCGTACGCCGTGCTCGAAATCCCCTCACTGTGACTCGCCGATAGGTTGATGCCGTCCCTTCCGAACGGAGAGCCATGTCGAACGATCTCACCTCCGAGCTTCCCGTGCGTGTCGTTGATCACGAGCGCGCCGAGCGCGCTGTACGCGAGTTGCTCGAAGCCATCGGCGAAGACCCCACCCGTGAAGGTCTTCTCGACACTCCGGGGCGCGTGGCCCGGATGTGGGTCGAGGTGCTCGACGGCACCAACAACGACCCTGACCACCACTTGTCGCGCACCTTCGAGATCGAACACGACGAGATGGTTCTCGTCCGAGACATTCCGTTCACTTCGGTGTGTGAGCACCACATGCTCCCCTTCACCGGCACGGCTCACATCGCGTACCTCCCCGGCACCACCGGTCGATTCACCGGACTGTCGAAACTGGCTCGTCTGGTCGAGGGATACGCCCGTCGTCTCCAGGTCCAGGAACGGCTCACCAGCCAGCTCGCCGACGCGATGCAGAACATGCTCGATCCGGTAGGCGTACTCGTCGTCGTCGAAGCCGAGCATTCGTGCATGTCGATTCGCGGCGTGCGAAAGCCCGGCGCCAAGACGGTCACCACTGCGGTGCGCGGTATTTACCGCACCGACGGCGCGGCGCGTGCCGAAGTGATGGCCTTCATCCAGGGTCGCTGACCCCGCGCGACGCCGATCGCCATGGCGTTTCCCCATCCCACCATCGACGTACCCGGACGGTGGCCGAACGTGTACGGCGAACTCGCTCATCTGCAGTTTCACGACGAACTCTCGACCGAACTCCTGCGACTTCTCGACGACGACCCGAATGGCACCCCCGGTCATGTGTGCGCCACCACCTGGATCCTGTCCCCCGATGGCACCTCGACCGTCCTGGTACGTCACAAGACACTTGGCTGGAGCACACCAGGCGAAGGAGCCCGCTGGTGGCCAGTCGGCGAACTACCCGATGGTCCTTCCGATATGGCCTCGTGCCTCGAAGTGATGCGCCGGCTGCTCGCCGGCAGTCA
>RFSV01000085.1 GCA_009923785.1 Acidimicrobiia bacterium
TCAACAACATCTGGGTGTTCGCACAGGTCGCGAACGGAGCCCCCACTTCTGCATCGCTCGAACTCGTCACCAAGGCCCGCAGCCTCGGTGGATCGATCAGCGTGTGGGTCGCCGGTGACGGCAACGCCATCGCTGCCACGCTCGGTGAGTACGGCGCAAGCAAGGTTTACGGCGTCGATTACGGCAGCAATCTCGCCGGTGCCGCCGTCGCCTCGGCGATGAAGGCCACGATCGACGGCGGTGATTCGCCCGACCTCGTGATGTTCCCGCAGTCCTATGAAGGTCGCGACGTGATGGCCCGCTTGTCGGTCAAGCTCGACCGCACGGTGCTCACCAACAATGTCGACATCGCGGCAGCGGGTGATTCGGTGTCGGTCACCACACCGATCTTCGGTGGCAACACACTCGTGACTTCCACCTTCACCGGAGCGGCTCCGTATCTCGCAGCGTTCCGTCCGAAGAGCTTCAATCCCGAATCGGCCGGCGGCGGAGCACCATCGGTGGTCGCTGTCGCTCTACCCGACCTCGGTGCCACGGGTGGCGCCTCGGTCACGGCAGTGCACGTCGAAGAGACGACAGGTCCCAAGCTCGACGAAGCCGACATCGTCGTGTCGGGTGGTCGCGGTCTCGGCGAGAGCGAGAAGTACGCAATGATCGAAACCCTCGCCAAGTTGCTGAAGGGCGCTCCGGGCGCGTCGCGAGCCATCGTCGATGCCGGCTGGGTGCCGTATTCGTACCAGGTGGGCCAGACCGGCAAGGTC
Source organism: Acidimicrobiia bacterium (assembly GCA_009923785.1). GTDB lineage: Bacteria > Actinomycetota > Acidimicrobiia > Acidimicrobiales > Ilumatobacteraceae > Casp-actino8. Next base: position 762 of record RFSV01000085.1, read on the forward strand.
GTGAAGCCGAGCGTCTACATCGCGGCCGGCATCTCGGGCGCCACCCAGCACATGGTGGGCATGAAGGGTTCGAAGAACATCATCGCCATCAACAAGGACAAAGAAGCCCCGATCTTCGGTGTGGCTGATCTCGGCATCGTGGGCGACGTCCACAAGGTGTTGCCGAAGCTCATCGAGGCCCTGCAGGGTCGCTGAGTTCCAGCACGTCTGAACCGTTCGATCACCCCGGGTGATCGCGAGCGAGGAGCGCAACGCTGATCGGCGTTGCGCTCTCGTCGTTCTCGGGGACTTCCGCCACGAGGCAGAGCTCATGCGCGTGCGGGCGAGAACCGTCGTCGAATCGCCACCACGTGGCGCCGAGCGCAACGGCACCGATCAACGGGTCGAGTTCACCAGCCTCTCGCAGTTCGTCCCAGTCGTCGGTGAGTCCACCGAGCGCGGCGAGCAACCACCACGCCGAGAAGCGTCCTGTTGCGGTACCACGCCGACGACCGTGTGCGCCGCCTGACGCGCCGCACCAGGTGATCCAGTCGAGTGCGTCGTTCATGGAAAGTGGGGCGAGGCGCGCCGACGTGAGACCGAGTGCGCCGAGTGCGGATCGAGCATCTCCGTCCACGACGGCGAAGTCGGTTCGTCCGTTCGATGACGAGGTCCACGTCTCGACGAGGGATCGGAAGGCCTGCTCCACCCACGGATCGTCGATTTCGTCGGCGCCACCGGAGGTGGTGATGGTGTCCCAGTTGTGGCGCCACGTGTCGGCTGGAGAGGGGCATTCCACACCGACGTCGTGGTAGCGCGGCAACGTGTAGGCCGGTTCCCAGTCGCATGTCGACATGGGAACGTCGAGTACGGGAAACACGTCGTCGTCGATCGTGTCGCCCCGAAGCGCACGTTCGTACGCCACGAACGAACGGCGCGGTCCATCGGGCAGACTGCCGCGCAGTTCCGACCACGTGTGGTTCTGGGCGATCACTTCGGTGAGGGGTCCGATCGAGAAGCGTCCGGCCTCCTCGTCGACCACTCGGCTCGCGTAGTCGGCGTCGGCGAGCAGAGCGAGACGATGTTCGGCGAGGGTGGCGGCCGGCCATACTTGCCGACCGGTCTCGAGAGCGGCACGAGACCGTTGTCGAACTCGCCACAAACCGAGCCAGTCACGAGACTCACAACGTGCATCGATCAAACGGATGAGACCGTCAAGATCGGCCCGTGCCACGAGTAGGTCGAGCTCTTCGTCGATGTCGTCCTCGATCGTCACGTCTCTTCTCTACACGATTGGCCAGGGGTAGCGACGTCCGGTCGAGTCGATCGGAAACATTCCTCCCGCAGCGAGCATCTCGGCTCGTTCGATCATCGCCTCCACCTCATCGTCATCGAGAAGTGCCGCCACCTCGACGGGAGGTGTACTCGCAACTCGCTCGACGGCTTCCCGGACATCGGTGGGCATGGATTCACCGCCGAATTCCCAGATCACCGTCCGCAACTTGAAGTCGGCCGAGAAGCAGAGTCCGTTGTCGATGGCCCACACCCGTTCGTCGGCGTCGACGAGGCAGTGACCGCTCTTGCGATCGGTGTTGTTGGCCACGATGTCGAAGGCCGCCAATCGCCGGAACTGGTCGTGCAGATGTGAGCGACTCTCGAAGAGAGTGAAGTAGTGCTCCCGAAAGTCGGCCTCCACGAACTGCTGCAACGACCCGACCCCAGCCGGACCGTCGCGCTCGATCGTCAGGGGAACGAGTCCGAAACCCATCGCCTCCGAGAGTCGATAGGCGGCGATCTCGCGCCGGTACAGACCCGATGGGAAGTCCCACAGTGGACGCTCACCTCGGAGCGGCTTGTAAATGGCGCGTAGCGACTCGCCAGCGAGAGTGACGGTCACGAGGAACGTTCCGTTGCTGCTGTCGGGCATCCGACCTTCGACGTCGATCTCGCCGGTGCTCAAGATGTCGAGGGGAGTAGCACCCACGATCAGTTCATCCGGACGCAGAAATGTCCGTCTGAGTCGACGGGTCGACCGCAGAATTCGCAATCCGGTCGTCCGGCCGCCACCACGCGGTCGGTCTGGTCGCAGAAGGCGAGTGCTTGCGCTCGGGACATCGTCACCCGGATCGAATCACCGTCGTAGTCGTCATCCGTGTCGTCGTAGTCGTCGCTTTCGTCGTCGAGTTCGTCGGCCATCGACGACTCGACATCGCGAAGCCTCAACGTGAAGCGGTCGGAGTTCTTGTCGAATTCGAGACCGACCGATCCGAGGACGAACTCCTCGTCGACTGGTTCGACGAGTGACATCGGCCGGCGAACGACCGTACCTTCGACGATCGGAAGGTGGGCGAGAGCGCGGCGCAGATATTGGGCGATGGCCGCGGCTTGTTGTTTCTCACATCGCACCGAGACCACTCGATCGTCGTCACGCGCCTGCAGGAAGAACGTACGTTGTCCGGGTCGACCGACGGTGCCGGTGGTGAACACGTCGACCGAGTCGAAGACGATTTCGCCCATGAGTCAGCTCGGGCGCAGATCGCCGAGCGATCCTCCGGTCGAGTTCACGGTGAGAACGATCGGACCACCGACGGTGTAGGCCACGGCCGAGATCGAGCACGTACTGATGACGATCCGCTGGAAGAGATCGAGGTGAGTTCCCATGGCGTGGGCCATGGCCGCTTTGATCGGATCGGCGTGCGATACGCACACGATCGTGCCACCACGATGTTCGGCACACAGACGGTCGACCGCCGACACCATGCGGGTCTGCATCTCGGTGAAACTCTCACCCTGGGGGAACCGAAACGTGGACGGTGCTCGTTGCACGGTGTTCCACTCGGGCAACTTCATCAACTTCTTCAGTTCGGCGCCCGTCCAGTCACCGAAGTCGCATTCGAGAAGTCCTTTGTCGATGCGGGTTCGCTGTCCGAGTGCCTTGGCGATGGGGGCTGCGGTCTCACGCGCCCGTTCGAGTGGTGATGCGTAGACCGCGTCGATTTTCGCGATGGCCGACAGACGCCGGGCCGCTTCTTCGGCTTGTTCGACACCCTTCGGTGCGAGGTGCAGACCGGCGGCTCGGCCGGGCAGAAGTTTGCCGGTGGACGGCGTTTGACCATGGCGAACGAACAGCACCAGCGTCGACGAGGGCGGCGCCGTACGGGGGGATTTCCGAGTGCCCATGACGAGTGCCAACCTAGTGGTGTCATGCCGAAGCCGTCTCGTCCGTCTCGAGTTCTCGTCGAACTTCACGACGAGATCGTGGACTGTGGACGATGCGAACGTCTGGTCGAGTGGCGCGAGATGGCGGCGACCGAGAAACGGGCGTCCTATCGCGACGAGGAGTACTGGGGGCGTGGTGTTCCCGGCTTTGGCGATCCGATGGCGAAGGTTCTCGTTCTCGGTCTGGCGCCGGCTGCGCATGGTGCCAACCGCACCGGTCGGATCTTCACCGGTGATCGCAGTGGTGATTGGCTCTACCGGGCCATGTATCGGGCCGGCTTCGCCAATCAGCCGACATCGACACATCGTGGCGACGGTTTGCGACTGGTTGGTGCGTGGGTCACGTCGGCAGTGAAGTGCGCGCCTCCTGACAACAAGCCATCGACCGACGAGCGTGATGCCTGTGTGCCGTTCCTCAGACGAGAGATCGCGGCATTGTCTCGTCTTCGTGTGGTCGTGTGCCTCGGCGCATTCGCGTACGAGGCGGCCTGCCGTGAATTCTCGGTCAAGCCGCGACCGAAGTTCGGTCACGGGGTGGAAACGGAATCGCCGTCAGGGGTGAGTTTGGTCTGCTCGTTCCATCCGAGTCAGCAGAACACCTTCACCGGTCGACTCACTGAGCCGATGTTCGACGCGATTTTCGAACGTGTGGCCGAATTGACGAGTGACTAGCGCTCGAGTGCCTGTTTCACCGCGGCCGCGGCCTGGGCGATCGCTTGCGGTGCATCGTCGACGAAGGCGCTCATCGAGAAGAAGCCGTGGATCTGTCCGTAATAGCGGGTGAGCGTGCACGGTACGCCGGCCGCGATGAGTCGACGGGCGTAGTCCTCGCCCTCGTCGCGTAACGGGTCGTACTCCGCGGTGATCACGAGCGCGGGAGGAGCACTGGCCAAAGCTGTGTCAGGAGCGCACAAAGGAGACACGCGCGGATCGTCTTCGGCGCCGTGTTCGCCACTCAGGTAATGGTCGCAGAACCATTTCATGGAGGCGGCGGTGAGTCGGTAGCCCTCGGCGTTGTCGACGTAGCTCTTCGATCCGCGACGGGCATCGGTGACCGGATAGATGAGCATCTGGTAGCGAAGTGGGACGGGTTGCAACTGCGCGACGACCGCGGCCAGATTGCCACCGGCCGAATCGCCGCCGACTGCGATGCGCGACGAATCGACACCCAGTTCGGCGGCATTGGCGTGGGCCCAGCGCAATGCATTCACTGAATCGGTGAGTGGCTCCGGGAAGGGATGTTCAGGAGCGAGGCGGTAGTCGACACTCAACACGGCGTGGCCAAGTGCGTTGGCGAGCCGTCGGCACACGTCGTCGTGGCTGTCGAGTCCGCCGAGCACCCATCCTCCACCGTGGTAGTAGACGAGAAGACCGAGATCGGTGCGATCGTTCGGGCGATAGAGACGAACCGGCACGCCGTCGGCGTCGAGATCTCGGATGTGATGTATCGGATGATCGGACGGGGCGATCATGGCATCGAAGCCACGACGGGCCGAGACCGGGTCCTGGGTGTCGAGTGGTGGCGCACCGAGTTGAGCAAGGGCGTCGAGCAGCGCAGCCGACTGCGGATGGAGAGGCATGTCAGTGCGCGGCAGGTGCCGAACCGTCGGCCTTTTTCTTCGGCGGCGGCACACCGACCGACGGCGCCTTGTCGGCCCACTCGGGCCAGCGTCGACGGCTCACGATCGAGAGGGTGCGCAGAAGCTTCATCGCCACTTCGTCCTCTTGGGCCGGACGGGCTTCGATGACTCCGTCCTTGATCATGCGATCGATCACCTCTTCACCGAGTTCGGTACGCACGATCGTGAGCGTCCAGTCGTTGTCCTTGCCGATGCCGCCAGTGGCAATGTCGCTGTGCTCAGCAGAGAAGTCGGGACAGTTCTTGCAGCCCTCGCGAGTCCACTGATGGCATTCCTTCAGGTCGATCTCGTGATACGAACCGTCCTTCATCCAGATCTGGAAGACGCCTTTGATGTTCATCTTCACCATGTCTTGTTTCTTCAGGCCGTACTTGGCCTCGAAGAGTTCGGGGAAGATCGCGTCGTCGAACGTCTTCGAGCACAGAAGTCCGATGTTGAAGAGGAACGGCTTGCTCACCTTGCCGGCCTTGCGGTCCCACATGACCGGCGGCGACGAGGTCTGACAGCCCATACCCACGAGCGCCAACTTCGAGAAACCTTGCTCCTTTGCTTCGCGTAGGGCGAGCGGGTTGGCGCAGTAGGTGTAGCGCGAGCCGGCGGTGGCGAGCACTTCCTCCTTGTTGCGAGCCAGAGCCGGCTTGGCCTTCCAGGCGTCGTCGGGTTCGACACCGCTCACGAGAGCCGCCTCGATGTAGTCGTTCTCGAGGAGCCAGATGAGCATGGCCGACACGAAGCCGCCGTCCTGCCCCTTCTCGTGCGCGGTCTTGTCGCTCGCACGAGTGAGGAGCAACTGACGCCAGACCCCCGACATCTCCTCGGGTTCGCGTACCCGACCGAAGAGGTGTAGGTCGGCCGATTCCTCCCACTTGCGGAAACGTGGACACGCGCGTGTGCACGTGGTGCATCCCTTTTCGCCGTGCAGACAGTTGGCCTCTCCGAGTTCTTCCTCGAGATGGAAAGGCTTGTACTTGCCCTCTTCGTGCTCGTATCCGATGACGTCGTGAGGGCACGTGACGACACAACCGGCACATCCGGTGCACAACCCGGTGGTGATGACCTCTTCGTAGAGTTCTTTCCACTGGGCCGTCCAGCGTTCGGCTTTCGGAGTCGTAGGCTCGGTCATCGTCATGCGACCAATCTAGGTCGTGAGTGTCGGGGCCCGAATAGCCGGGCCGAGAATC
>RFSV01000086.1 GCA_009923785.1 Acidimicrobiia bacterium
GGCTGCACGAGCCACGACGTTGTCGATGGCTTGCGACGTCGACTTGGTGAACGCAAGATCGGGCACGCTGGAACCCTCGACCCCGATGCCACCGGAGTTCTGGTCCTCGGTGTCGGTGACGCCACTCGTCTCATGCGATTCATGGATCTGGTGGTGATCGACGGTGTGGCGGTGAGCCGCAAGTCGTATACCGGCGACGTGGTACTCGGCACCGAGACGAGTTCGCTCGATGCCGCTGGCGACGTCACGGCCACGCACGACATGAGCGACGTGTTCGAGAGATTGTCCCGTCCCGATGGCCGGGATTTCGTGCAGCAGATCGTGAACGCCAACCTTGTCGGCGACATCACGCAAATTCCGCCGATGGTGTCGGCCATTCGTGTCGATGGAAAACGGCTCCATGAACTGGCCCGTGATGGAGTGGAGATCGAGCGTGAGCCTCGCAACGTGACCGTCTATCGCTGCACGGTGGTTGGAGTTGCCGACGGTGTGATCTCACTCGATGTCGAGTGTTCGTCGGGAACGTTCATCCGCTCGATAGCGGCCGATCTGGGCCGGCTCCTCGGGGGAGGAGCACATCTCACCAATTTGCGGCGGACCTCGGTAGGAGCCTTCACTCTCGACGATGCCGGCTCAATCGACGACGCGCTCCTGCATCCGGTGGCCCAAGCAGTGCGAGGCCTCACCCGATGCGTGTTCGACGGGGACGATGCAGATGAGCTGAGGGCTGGTCTGACGACTGGTCGAATTCTCGACGCCAATCGTCTGGCCGTGTTCGGTCCAGCTCCTTGGGCGGTGTTCGTGGATGATGGGCGAGAGGTGTTGCTTGGCGCCGTCTTCGAGCGATTCGAGAACGCCAAAGTCGGTCAAGGTATGGCGCGACCGTCGGTGAATCTTCTCGGCTGACGCTCCGAGCCGGTGATCCGTCCCTGACGGTCAGTAGCGTTTCTTGTCGTGCAGGTCATCGAGGACTTCAGCAGACCAGCATGGTCGGACGGATCTCGAAGTGTCTGCACCATTGGGGCCTACGACGGTCTGCACCTCGGACATCGCACCGTGATCGACCATGTGCGCACGATCGCGGGTAACACGTCGGCTCGGAGTGTGATCGTGACCTTCGACCGCCATCCGGCGAGTCTCGTTCGACCCGAGTCGGCTCCGCGTCTTCTCACCGATCAGCAACAGAAGATGGAACTCCTGGCCGATTCCGGCGTGGATTCGGTAGCCGTGGTTCGTTTCGACGAAGCCCAGGCCGCCGAATCGCCGGAGGACTTCGTCGTCCGGGTGCTCGTTCGGGCCCTCCGAGTTCGAGCGGTGGTCGTGGGTGAGGACTTCCATTTCGGTCGGGGCCGCGCCGGCAACGTCGACCTTCTCCGACGTCTCGGAGAGGAGCACGATTTCGGCGTGGTTCCCTACACCCTGATCACCGGTGAAGATTCTCGGGTCGTGAGTTCGACAGCTATTCGTACCGCATTGGCCGCCGGCGATGTGGCGACAGCCGGCGACATGCTCGGTCGACCGTACGAGTTGAGAGGCGTCGTCGCCGATGGCGACAAGCGTGGTCGAACGATCGGTTTCCCCACTGCGAATGTGGAGGTGCCGTCGGCGATGTGTGTTCCCGCTGACGGCGTGTACGCAGCGTGGTACGTCCGCGACTCCGGACCGCGCGCCGGAGCGGCGTATCCGGCTGCCGTCAACGTCGGTCGGCGTCCCACTTTCTACGACGATCAACCTTGGTCGGTGGTCGAAGCCCATGTGATCGACAACGGCCCCGACGACCACCAGCCCCTCGACCTCTACGGCGAAAGTGCTCGCTTGCGTTTCGTTGCCCGTCTACGGGGTGAGAAGAAGTTTTCCGGAGTCGACGAATTGAAGGCGCAATTGCAGCACGACATCGACGCCGCGCGTCAGATGTTGTCGTGACTCGGTTCTTTCGTAGTCTTGGATTCAGCTGGGTTGGATGATCTTGTATCCCGTGCTGCGCTGCACGAGCGTTCGGCCGAGTGGCGCTGTCACCGCGCGGAAGGAATCCTCCGACATCTTCTGACCGTGATTGGCGCCAGCGGCTCGCGAGATGTTCTCGTCCATGAGGGTGCCTCCGAGGTCGTTGCATCCAGCTCGAAGCAATTGTCGGGCACCAGGGACACCGATCTTCACCCAACTCACCTGAACATTGTCGATCAGGCCGTCGTACACGATGCGTCCGATGGCATGCATGAGGACCGTCTCGCGGAAGGTGGGCCCTCGTCTCGACTTCTTCTGGAGATAGATGGGTGACGCCATGTGCACGAAGGGCAGCGGAATGAACTCGGTGAAGCCGCCGGTCTCCTTTTGAAGCTCGCGGGTTCGGATCATGTGTTCGGCCCACGACTCCGGTTCTTCGATCGACCCGAACATGATCGTGATGTTCGAGTGCAGGCCGACGCGATGGGCGACACGGTGACATTCCAGCCATTCGTCAGCGGTGACCTTGTCACCGCACAAGATCGTTCGGGCACGGGTGTCGAGAATCTCGGCCGCCGTTCCCGGCAGTGATGCCAACCCGGCCGCCTTCATCTTGACGAGGTAGGTCTCGAGGTCTTCGCCGTTGCGTCGGGCGCCTTCGGTGATCTCGAGGGCGGTGAACCCGTGCACGTGCATGTCGGGCACGGCATCTTTCACGGCTTGGGTGACGTGCAGGTAGTAATCGCCGTCGAAATCGGGATGGATGCCACCTTGCAACGTGACTTCGGTGGCTCCCATGTTCCAGGCCTCTTCGGCTCGGTGGGCGATGTCGTCGAGTGTGAGCAGATACGGAGTGCCCCGCAGGTTGAGTGACAACGGACCCTTCGAGAAACCGCAGAACTTGCATTTGAACGTGCACACGTTGGTGTAGTTGATGTTGCGGTTGTGCACCCACGTGACGACGTCGCCGACGGCCCGGTCACGAAGTTCGTCGGCGTAGTCGGCAATGGTCACGACGTCGTTGCCCCGGGCCCGAAACAGGTCGACGATTTCGTGAGCGCCAACTTCTTGTCCGGCTCGATGGCCATCGATGATCTCGTCGACTCGTGTTCGCGTGGGATTGGCCGGCGACGGCACGCTCACACGACCTTCCGGTACGAGGGCGGGTGGCGCGTTGTTGGTCCCGCTGTACCACTGGGTGCTGCGATGGCCGACCAGGACCACCTCGGCTCCGTCGTGGACCACGTCGGCAGCCGTGACTTTCTCGGGCCAGATCGCACCGGGATCGTCGCGCCCGAGTCCCTCGGCATCACTCCGATCGAGCACGGCGAACTTCAACCCGGCATCGATCCACTCGGGAGTTGTGGACTCCAGACTGAGAGAGTTCTCCCCGGTGACGAACTCGGGATACACCGTCAGTCGCGGCGCGAGGTCCTTGCCACGCGAAGCGGTGACTTCGCGTAAGCGATCGAGATCCGGCCATGGGCGTTCGGGATTCACGTGATCGGCCGTCACCGGAGACACGCCACCCCAGTCGTCGATTCCGGCATCGAGCAACTGGCCGAAGTCATCCGACAGGTTGGGGGGCGCCTGGAGGTGCACGTCGGGCGGTAGCACGACGCGTGCGGCGGCAATCGACCACAAGAACTCGTCGTGCGGACAGGCGGGCTCGTTCTGCATTCCGGTGCGTGGCTTCGGTAGGAAGTTCTGCACGATCACTTCTTGTACGTGACCATGACGGCGGTGAGACTCGGCGATGGCCACGAGGGCGTCGAGGCGATCGGCACGCGTCTCACCGATTCCAACCAGGATTCCGGTGGTGAAAGGAATCTTCAGTTCTCCGGCGTATTCGAGGGTTGCGAGTCGCCGCTCGGGTGTCTTGTCGGGTGCGCCGCGGTGACAAGCGAGATCGTGACGCAGTGTCTCGACCATCATTCCCTGGCTCGGGCTCACGGCGCGTAGGCGGTTCAATTCTTCGGCGTTCAGTGCCCCAGCGTTGGCGTGGGGGAGGAGTCCGGTCTCGTCGAGGACGAGGCGCGCCATGGCGACCAAGTAGTCGACGGTCGAGTCGTAGCCGTGTGTGTCGAGCCACTCGCGGGCCACCGTGTAGCGCTCTTCTGGTGCCTCGCCGAGAGTGAACAAGGCCTCGTGGCAGCCGAACTTCGCTCCCTGCTTCGCAATGGTGAGGACTTCATCGGGTGTCAGATAGGGGCTCTCGAGTCGGGCCGGCGGTTGAGCGAAGGTGCAGTAACCGCACGTGTCGCGGCACAGCATCGTGAGGGGAATGAACACCTTGGGGGAGTAGGTGATTCGCGATCCGTGTTGACGATCGCGGATCTTGCGCGCTTGCGACATGAGATCGTCGAGCGACGTTTCGACGAGATGCTGGAATGCGACTCCCGGACGGGAGACAGGGATGCTCTGGCGAGACATGAACGAACCTCAAAAGGTCATCGGTTCGAGATTCCCTCGGAAACCTCGAACACGTGCGGACTCGGTTGTTGCCAGAGCACAACGGGGACCGAACGGATGCGAGAGTGCCCCTCGGACCCCACGATGTCGTGCTGACTTCAGGCTAACCGGTGACGGCTTGGCGGAACGCCTCCAGCACATTGGCCGTGGACACGCCCACTCGGTGACCGGTGCGGGAGATGAAGCCCACCTGCACCCCGGTGGCCGGATCGCGGGCCGTGAAGAATTGCTCGTGGCCGTCGTCGTCGATCACGATGCCGGTGAGTTGCGAGTTGGCCGATCCGGCCAGCGCTGCATGGGTGTAGCCGGCGTTCAAGACGTCGATCGACACATGGTGGATGCCGGAGCCGTGCTCGGCGAGGTGTCGAGCCACGTCCTCGCTCGCGTCGGGTCCGACGAGCACGATCGTGACGCCTCCGGCCGACAGCACGCGCATCCCCCGGTGCTTGGGCGACGCTTCGTCGACATGGAACCCGAGACGATCAGTGAACGTCGTGCTCGCGGCCTGGATGTCGTCGACGGCGATTACAACATGGTCGATACGGCTGGCGACGGTGTCGATGGCCGAGCGCGCACCATCGGGTGATGCGGTCTTGTCGGGAGCGGTGTCGGGTCGACGACCGGCAACTTCGATCCGGTGAGTCTCGGACAACAGCACACGCACGATCTGTTCGGCGAAGTCGGGGTCGATTCCGGCTTCGATAGCCCATTGGCGTCGACCCGAGACGACGTCGCGAACTCGGTCGGGTTGGATGATCGCGGTGTCTGATGATTCTTTGACCCGGGCGACCTCGTGGCACACGGCCAGACGTTCGGCGAGGATCCGAATCAGCTCACGATCGAGTTCGTCGATACGGGCTCGCAGATGCGACAGATCGGGCGCCACGTCGGCAACGGTAGTCGGGCTGAACGTCGAACTCCGTTTGATTGCCGAACTGTTCGGCCGTCAATCTGCGGTGTGGGGCTGAACCAGGCGCTCGATGTGCTTGGCGAGAACGTCCATTTCGAGATTCACGCGTGATCCGGTGGGCCGGAAGCCAAGTGTTGTGACTTCGGCCGTATGGGGAATGACCGCCACTCGAAACGTGTCGTCGGTGAGATCGAAAGCCGTGAGGCTGATGCCGTCGACGGTGACCGAGCCCTTCTCCACGAGGTACCTCATGAGGTGACGCGGAACGCGCACGACGAGATCGGGGGCTGGCGACACCACCTCGCCGACGGCGTCGACGTGCCCAAGAACCATGTGGCCACCGAGCCGGTCACCGAGGGCCATGGGGCGCTCGAGGTTCACCCGGTCGCCAGGATTCAGTGCGCCGGTCGTGGTGCGCTGAAGGGTTTCTTCGCTCACGTCGGTGTCCCACCATGACGTCCCCTCGGAAGTGCCTTGGTCGACCAGGGTGAGGCAGCAGCCGTTGACGGCGATCGATGCACCGAGCTCGGATCCTTCGAGCACCGTCGAGGCCTCGATCCGCAAACGGACGCCCGGGCCCCACTCGGTGGTGACCGGCGTCGATGACATCACCGTGCCCAGTTCTTCCACGATGCCGGTGAACACCAGGTCAGGGTATCGGGACCTGATGACGTGGTTCGACGCCCGTGGTGCGACCCCCGGTGGAACGGGCGTCACCCACCCCTAGGCTGACCAGGTCCGTTGGGGCTCCGGCTCTGGCGTGATGCTCCGAATTTCCGGGGCGACCTCCGCTACAACATTCACGGAAGGCAACAGTCATGGCAGCAACGCCCAAGGTCGACACGATTGCGAAGCATCGCAAGCACGACTCCGACACCGGATCGCCCGAGGTCCAGATCGCTCTGCTGAGCGATCGCATCAACCACCTCACCGATCACCTGAAGACCCATCCGAAGGACCACCACAGCCGTCGTGGCCTCTTGATGCTGGTCGGACGGCGTCGTCGGCTCCTCGATTACGTGAAGAGCCGCAACGTCGAGCGGTACCGCGAAATCGTGGCCGAACTCGGTCTGCGTCGCTAAGACTGT
>RFSV01000087.1 GCA_009923785.1 Acidimicrobiia bacterium
GATCGTCTCATCGGCCGTCGACACGTCCTCGGCCACCTCGATGACCGCCACATTCCTCGATCGTCTCGCCCGCACTCGAGCTCAGATGGCCTCGGTGGGGATCGACGTGGTGCTGTTGTCGGTCGGCCTCGACATGCCGTGGCTCGTCGGCTACCACGCCATGCCCCTCGAACGCCTCACGATGCTCGTCGTTCCTCGCGAGGGCGACGTCACGCTGGTGATTCCCCGACTCGAAGCACCGCGTGTGATCGAGATGCCCGAAGTGTTCGGGCTTCGTCCTTGGAACGAGACCGACGATCCGGTGGCGGTCACGGCCGACCTCGTTCGCGCTCATGGCGCGCGCACCGTTGCGGTAGGCGATCAGATGTGGTCGCGCTTCCTCGTCGACCTGCTGCCGCTACTCCCCGGAATCGACTGGCGTCGAGCCGTCGAAGTCCTAGGTCCTCTGCGCATGCGCAAGGACGCCGCCGAAATCGCTGCGCTGCGCGCTGCTGGTGCCGCAGTCGACCGGATCGCCGGTGAACTGCAGGCCGGACGCATTCCACTCGTCGGGCGCACCGAGGCCGAGGTTTCGGCCGACCTGTCGGCCCGCATTCTCGCCGAGGGTCACGACGTGGTGAACTTCGCCATCGTCGCCGCGGGTGAAAACGCCGCGAGCCCGCACCACCACCCTGGTTCACGAGTCATTCGCCGAGACGAGATCGTGCTCTGCGACTTCGGGGGCACCATGGCCGGTTACTGCAGCGACATCACACGGTGCGTGTTCACCGGTGAGATTCCGAGCGATGTGGCGGCTGCCTACGCCGTGTTGAAGGAAGCTCAGGCGGCTTCGGTCGCCTCGGCAACGATCGGTGCCAGTTGCGAATCGATCGACGCTGCCGCGCGCGACATCATCGCTGCCGCTGGCTACGGCGAGTACTTCGTGCATCGCACCGGGCACGGCATCGGCATGGACGCACACGAAGATCCGTACATCGTCTCAGGCAACACTCTTGCGCTCGCCGATGGTCATGCCTTCAGCATCGAACCCGGGATCTACCTTCCGGGTCAGTGGGGAATGCGTCTCGAGGACATCGTGGTGGCAACCGTCGACGGCCCCGATCCGATGAACCGAGTCGAGCATTCACTCGTGCGTGTCGACGCCTGAGGGATCTACGGAATTCATCTACGAGTGAATCGAGCCCGACGTGTCGCGCAAACTCGTTGCGCTGTGTCCGGTACGGCGAGCGATGATCTCGGCGCAGATCGCCACCGCGGTCTCTTCGGGGGTTCGACCACCGAGGTCGAGTCCGATAGGTGACATGAGGCGGGCCATATCGGTCGGATCGTTCACGCCGACTTCAGCGAGTCGTTCGAGGCGCTTCGCGTGCGTCTTGCGACTGCCCATGACGCCGATATAGCCCACCTTCGACGCCAGCGCGCCTTGCACGGCCGGTACGTCGAACTTCGGATCGTGCGTGAGAATGCACACTGCATCGCGCGGGCCGAGTGTGTGGCCGCGGTTTTCGAACATCGGACTCGGCCACGACACCACGACTTCGTCGGCCATAGGGAAGCGCCGCTTGGTGGCGAAGATCTCGCGCGCGTCGCACACGGTCACGCGGTAGCCGAGAACTTTGGCCACGCGGCCGAGCGCAGCCGTGAAGTCGACCGCGCCAAAGATCCACATCTGCGGAGGAGGAGAGAAGCTTTCGATGAAAACCGACACCGTCGGTGTGTCGATCAGATCTTCGGGCGTCGCCTGACCTTCTGGCCCGTAATGGCGAACACCGGTCCGGCCGGCTTCGAGTTCGCCCGCCGTGTCACGGGCAACCACGCGATCGAGTTCGGGATGTCCGAGCGACCCCTCCACCACCTCGGTCTCGTTCTCTCGGGACACCATCAACTTGGCGCCGACTCCCGGGCCCTCGATCACGGTGGCGAGAGCGACCGGCACTTCACGTTTGACGAGGTCGCGAAAACGTTCGTAGAGGCTCATTTCGTCACCGATCCGAATTCACCACTCGAGTGGTTCGATGAAGAGGCGAATGGTGCCACCACAGGTGAGTCCGACGGCGAAGGCTTCGTCGTCGCTGTAGCCGAACGACACCATGCGACCCGGTCCTCCGTCGGCGATGATCGCCAGCGCCTCGCTCACGACCGCACCCTCCACACAACCACCACTCACGGAACCGGCGACTTCTCCGTCCTGGTTGACCGCCATGGCGGCCCCGGGATCGCGTGGCCCCGATCCTTCGATCTTCACGACTCGGGCGACGGCCACCGACTTGCCGGCAGCTCGCCAGCGATCGATGTCGTCGATGATCTCGCGCACGACTCCATTCTGCCCCGAGTCGGGGCATATGACTCGTTCGGACGCCGTCGCTCAGGGCGCCGAGACCACGCGGGCCAGTCGTTCCATGGCGTCGATCGAGTGTCCTTCGACGAAGTGATCGACATGGGGAAGCGCGGCGGCCATACCGCGGGCGAGAGGTGCATATCCGGGTGTGACCTTGAGCGGATTCACCCAGATGGTGCGGAAACTCACGCGGTGCAGGCGCTGCATTTCGGCGGCGAGGACATCGGTGTCGCCCCGATCCCAACCGTCGGAGAGGATGACGACGATCGCACCCCGTGCCATTCCCCGAACTCCCCACTCGTCGTTGAAGCGGCGTAGTGAGTCGCCCAGTCGGGTTCCTCCGCTCCAGTCGGCCACCCGCTCGGCAGCTCGCGCCAATGCCCGGTCGGGATCGCGATGGGAGAGCTCACGCGTGACTCGCGTGAGGCGGGTTCCGATGGCGAAGGCCTCCACCTTCTGCCGCCCGGCCACGGCCGCCTGAACGAAGCGGACGAGGGCTCGCGAATACGGCTCCATCGATCCACTCACGTCGAGCAACAGCACGAGACGTCGCAATCGCTGGTCGGGTTCGAGCCAATGACGACGAATCGGTTCGCCTCCCGTGGCCAGACTGGCCCGGACCGTTCGTCGAAGGTCGGGACGCGACGACGATCCCTTCACGAAACGGAACGACTCGCGAGGGGAACCAGCCAATCGGAGTCGACTCATCAGATCCTGGGCTTCGGAGAGTTCCGACGGTGTGTACCGCGCGAAATCTTTGTGACGGAGCGTTTCGACGGCGGAGAAGCGCAAGGCGATCGAATCGTCGTCGAGCGAGTCGGCTTCACCCTTGTCGTCGGAACCTTCGTCACCGTCGGTGTCGACGAGAAGAGTGACGTGTTGTATTTCTTCGTCGGTCGGTTCGAGTTCGTGTCGTTGAGTCCAGAACACCGAGAACGCTCGATCGAAGAGTGAAAAGTCTTCGGGACGACGAACGAGAGTGGCTCGAGCCGACCAATAGACAGAGTCGCGGGATTCGACTCCGGTTCGGCCGAGAGCTTCGACGAAGAGCAGTACCGAGCCGAGAGGAGTGGGTAGCCCGACCCCGCGGAGCACTCGGCAGAAACCGACCGCAATCTGCTCGGGCGACGCGTGATCGAGGGACGCGGTCGACGTGCTCACGACCGGTCAGGCGACCAGCGCTCGCCGCACTGCGGCCTGGACCAGTTCACCGAGACCGTTGGTCTCGACGCGTTCCTGATCTTCGCGGTACTTCAAGACGGCGCCGAGCGTGGCGCGCACTCGATGTTCGTCGATGGCAACCGCACCGAGTCGCCCGAGGGCCGTCGCCCAATCGATGGTTTCAGCGATGCCCGGTGGCTTGTAGAGATGCAGGGCGCGCATGGCCTCGGTCGCGGCGGCCACTTGGCGCGCCAAACCTTCGGCGATGTCGGGAACACGACGACGAACGATCGACACTTCACGCTCGAACGACGGATGTTCGACCCAGTGATACAGGCAGCGACGCTTCAGCGCGTCGTGCACGTCACGGGTTCGATTCGAGGTGAGTACGACGATCGGCGGAACGTCGGCGCGCACCGTGCCGAGTTCGGGGATGGTCACTTGGAAGTCGGACAACACTTCGAGCAAGTACGCCTCGAACTCGTCATCGGCTCGATCGATTTCGTCGATCAGGAGTACGGGTCGCACTGGAGCCGGGGACAACGCCCGAAGAACGGCGCGCTTCAAGAGGAAACGTTCCTGATACAGCTCGTTCTCGAGTCGCTCGGTTCCGGTGGACGATGCCTCGCCGGTGGCCTCGGCCGCCCGGAGATGGAGCAGCTGTCGTGAATAGTCCCAGTCGTACACGGCTTGGGTGGCATCGATGCCCTCGTAGCACTGCAGGCGAATGAGTTCGCCACCAGTCCAGCGCGCCAGCACCTTGGCCAACTCGGTCTTGCCCACCCCGGCTTCCCCTTCGAGAAGAAGTGGCCGCTCGAGAGTGAGTGCGAGGAACACCGCCGTCGACAGGCCGGTGTCGGCCGAGTAGCCCTGCTGTTCGAGAGCAGCGGCCACCGCCTCGGGGGTGAGGATCGTGTCGGTCATCGACATTTAGCGTAGAGGTGAATCACCGCCTGACCCTCACGAGACGTCGACTTCGTGCCTCGGGAACTACATTCTCTGGTGTTCGTAGGTGTTCGACAGGGGAGCGCAATGTTCGATCTGATCATCAGAGGCGGCACGGTGGTGGACGGAACGGGAGCGCCACGCCGACGCGCCGACGTTGCCATTCGTGACGGGCGCATCGTGGAAGTGGCCGACTCCGTGGTCGGTGAGGCTCGTGAGGTGATCGATGCCACTGGCAAGATCGTCACGCCGGGATTCGTCGACGTTCACACGCACTACGACGGTCAGGTGAGCTGGGATTCGCTCCTCGAACCGTCGAGTTGTCATGGTGTGACGACAGTCGTGGTGGGTAACTGCGGGGTCGGGTTCGCTCCGGTTCGTCCGGGTCGCGAGCAGTGGCTCGTGCAGTTGATGGAAGGTGTCGAGGACATTCCCGGTACCGCTCTGCACGAAGGCATCAACTGGACATGGGAAACCTTCCCCGAATACCTCGATGCCATCGCGGCGCGCGAATACGCCGTCGACGTGGCGGCTTACGTCCCGCATGGTGCCGTGCGCGGGTACGTGATGGGGGACCGTGGTGCGCGTAACGAGGAAGCCACGCCTGACGACATCGCCGAGATGGCCCGCATCGTGGCCGAGGCGCGACGCGCGGGAGCGGTCGGCTTCTCGACCAGTCGCACGATGGGTCATCGCGCCCGTGATGGCGAGCCGGTGCCGGGCACTTTCGCCGACGAGGCCGAACTGAACGCCATCGCCGACGCACTCGTCGACGCAGGTGGGGGAATCTTCGAAGTCGCCCCGGAAGTACTTCCGACGGGCGGCGAGCAACCCACCATGAGCATGGCCGAAGAACTCGAGTGGATGGCCGAGATCGCGCTGCGCACCGACCTCAAGGTCTCGTATCTCCTCCTGCAGTACGGCACCGTTCCCGATCAGTGGCGTGAGTCGTTGGAGTTCACTCGCGAGGTCGTGGCCAAGGGCGGTTATCTCCGGCCGCAGGTCGCTGCTCGCGCCTTCGGGATGATGATCGGCTGGCAGGGCTACCACCCCTTCAACAAGCGACCCACCTACATGCGACTGGCCGGCGAATTTTCGGGCGACACGCTGCTCACCGAACTTGCCCGTCCCGAGAATCGCGATGCCATCCTGGCCGAGACTGATACCGACGTCGACCCCAACGTCCAGTTCGACGGCATCGGCGGGTTCTTGCAGATGGCCCTCGATCAGCTGTACGTGATCGGGCCCGAATGCGACTACGAGCCCACGCGCGAGCGGTCGGTCACGGCGCTGGCCGCTGCGGCCGGCGTCGATCCACTCGCCAAGTGTTACGACCTTCTCAACGAGGACGGTGGTCGGGCGTTTCTCATGATGCCGCTACTCAACTATGTCGATGCCAACGAGGATGTCATCCACGAGATGCTCACCGATCCGGTGGCCATCAACGGGCTGAGCGACGGTGGTGCGCACGTGCGCATGATCTGCGATGCGTCGATGCCCACCTACTTGCTCACGCACTGGGCTCGTGATCGTCAGCGGGGGCCGAAGTTGGATCTGGAAGACGCGGTACGACTACAGACGTCGGCCACCGCCGAGTTCCTCGGTTTCGGCGATCGAGGTGTGATCGCCCCAGGTCGCAGGGCCGACGTCAACGTGATCGATTTCGACAACTTGAAACTCAACTACCCGCACGCCGTCGACGATCTGCCAGCCGGTGGCCGACGTCTCCTGCAAGGGGCCGAGGGTTACGTGGCCACTGTGGTGAACGGGGTGGTCACTCGGCGTGACGGCGCCGACACCGGTGCTCGTCCCGGTCGTCTCGTCCGCGCCTGATCGCGATCGTCAGTGACTGCCGGCGAGCAGCCGGCGCATCACTTCGAGGCACGAGGCCATATCGGAAGGACCATCGGGTAGTTCGCCGACTGGCCACCAGCGGGCTCCTTCG
>RFSV01000088.1 GCA_009923785.1 Acidimicrobiia bacterium
ACTCGACCGGACGACGAACTCCTGCTCGGTGAGTGGGCGTGTCTCGGCATCCTGGCCGCCGAACCCTCGCACGGCTTCGCCGTCTCGGTGAGGCTGCGACCCGACGGTGATATCGGGCGAGTGTGGTCACTCAGTCGGGCCCTGACCTACCGAGCCATCGACCGACTCCGATCCATCGGCCATGTCGCCCCCGTGGGCGAGGAGCCAGGACTCGCTGGTGGCAATCGAACGATCCTCGATGTGACACCGAGTGGTCGCATGGTGCTGCACGGTTGGATGACGACACCCGTTTCCCACCTACGCGACCTCCGTAGCGAACTTCTGCTCAAGTTGACCCTGGCCGGGACACTCGGCATCGACACATCGACGCTCGTCGAGGAACAACGGAAGCTGGTGATCGACATCGAACACACTTTGCGTTCTCGTCTGAACGAACGGAACGACGATTTGGTCACGATGTGGCGACTCGAGAGTGCCGAAGCTGCGTTGCGCTTTCTCGATTCGTCGACCCGTCGCTGAGACCTACGGCGAGAGAGTCACTCCTCGACACCAGCCAGGATGGGCTTCAAGGTGAGCTCGGGTTCGTCGCTCATGAGGCGTTGCAGCCGATAGCGGTTCTCGAACAATGCGACGAGTTCGCCGTCGCCGCGTCGCATGATTCGAATGCCACCGATTCGACGCAGTCGCTCGATCGACTCGTCGTCGGTCAGGCGAATGGCCTGATACCCGGCCGGCTCGATCCGGCTTGGTGCATTGAATTCGTGTTCGAGCCGGTGGGCGAACACTTCGAACTGCAGTTGACCGACCGCGGCCAGTACCGGATCGGCCTCGCCCATGTCGGGGTCGCGGAGAACCTGTACAACTCCCTCTTCGTCGAGTTGAGCGAGACCCTTGCGAAACTGCTTGAACTTCCCGGTGTCGACCGGACGGGCCGTGGCGAAAACTTCGGGTTCGAACCTCGGCACGCCGGGGAACTCGACACGAGGTCCGGCGTACAACGTGTCGCCGATCTGCAGACCAGACGCATTGATCAGACCGATCACGTCGCCGGGATAGGCCTCTTCGATCGTCTCGCGGTCGGCTCCGAAAGCCGTGGTCGCGTACTTGGTGCCCACCGGCTTTCCCGTGCGCGCGTTCGTGACGTCCATCGAACGGAGAAATTCTCCCGAACACACACGAGCGAAAGCCAAGCGGTCACGGTGGTTGGGATCCATGTTGGCTTGCACCTTGAACACGAATGCCGAAAAGGGGGCATCGATCGACCGCGCATCGCCATCTACGTCGACTCGCGGTGAGGGAGCCGGGGCGTAGTCGACTACGGCGTCGAGAAGCATGCGCACTCCGAAGTTGGTGAGAGCCGAGCCGATGAACACCGGTGTCGACTCACCAGCAAGGAACGACGGCTCGTCGATGTCGGCACCGATGGCATCGAGAAGACCGCACCCGTCGAGGGCGACTTTCCACGCGTCACCCTCTTCGACGGCCGCCACATCGCGATCGATCACCTCTTCGGGAGCCAACGATGCTCCACGCGCGGTCCGGGTGAACCGCACGTACTCGCCGCTTCGTCGATCGATCACACCACGAAAGTCGCCCGGGATGCCCACCGGCCAGGTGGCAGGTGTGGGACGCAGACCGATCTGCTCTTCCACTTCGTCGAGAAGCTCGAGGGGGTCACGCCCAGGTCGGTCGTACTTGTTGAAAAAGGTGACGACCGGAAGTCGACGAGTGCGACACACCTGGAACAGTTTGAGGGTCTGCGACTCGATGCCCTTGGCGGTGTCGAGCACCATGATCACTGCGTCGACTGCGGCCAGAACCCGATACGTGTCCTCCGAAAAGTCGCGGTGGCCCGGTGTGTCGAGGAGGTTGATCACATGATCGTGATACGGGAACTGGAGCACCGCCGACGACACCGAAATACCGCGCTGACGCTCGAGTTCCATCCAGTCCGACGTGGCACCTCGCCGGTCACCTCGGGCGTGGACGGCTCCAGCCGACTGGATTGCACCGGCATAGAGCAAGAACTTCTCGGTGAGGGTGGTCTTTCCGGCGTCGGGATGGCTGATGATCGCGATCGTTCGTCGACGGGAGGCTTCATGAGAGACGTCGGTCGACACAAGATGGGCAATCTACTGGGTGGCTCGACCGCGAAGGCCGTACCCTGGCGAGGTGATCACACGAGGGCGAGTCAGCGATCGAGAATTCGTGGCCGCCATCATCGCCGTGATGTCGAGTACAGCGCTGGCGATCGACATCATGCTTCCCGCTTTTCCCGAGATGCGCGCCGAATACGGCATGGCACCCGGATCAGCTGACGTCGCCTGGATCATCACTGCTTTCTTTCTCGGAATGGCGACTGGACCATGGTTGTACGGGCCGGCATCCGACAAATACGGCCGACTCGCACCGCTTCGGATCGGTCTCATGGTGTACGTGGTGGCCGCAGTATTGGCTGCTCTCGCACCGTCGTGGGGATGGGTGATCGCCGCTCGATTCTTGTGGGGTCTCGGTTCGGCCGGTCCGCGCGCCATGACACTGGCCATGGTTCGCGATCGGTACGAAGGCGACACGATGGCGCGATTGATGTCGCTGATCATGGCGGTATTTCTGCTGGTCCCGATTCTTGCTCCGGCCCTCGGCGCCGGTTTGATCCACGTCCTCCCGTGGCGCGCCGTCTTTTTCGCTCCAGCCGTCTTTGGCGTGGTGCTCCTGCTCTGGACGCTTCGCCTCCCCGAAACACTGCCGGCTCACATGGAGCGACCCTTCACGTTCCGCGAAGTCGGCCGTGGAGCGCGGGAGGTTCTTCGTCATCGACGAACGATCGGGTTCACTCTCGCCACCGGCTTCCTCTTCGGCATCGTCACGAGCTACCTCTCGGCCTCCGAGATCGTTCTCGAAGACGTCTACGGATACGGAGACTGGTTCCCCCTTTACTTCGGGGGGATTGCCGTGCTGTTCGCCCTCAATTCGCTCGGCAACGCGCGTTTCGTGAGAAGCGTAGGTACCGACAACCTTCTGAAGCGACTGGCGGCCTACTGCACAGCCGCCGCGCTCGTCCTCTTGATCGTGTCGATCTCCAGCGACGGTGTTCCCAACTTCTGGTTGTTCACCATTGCCGTCGTACTCGTGGTGCCGGTGGCCCAGGGAATGGGTCCGCTCTGCAACACTGCGGCACTCACACCGGTCCCTCACGTGGCCGGTACGGCCTCGGCCATGAACGCCACGTTCACCACGGCGATCGGCGCATTGCTCGGCAACCTCGGGGCCGGCCACATCGACGGTTCGGTCGTACCGTTCTCGGTCGCCGTGGCGGTGTACGTAGCCGCCGCCGTTGCGCTGATCAACTGGTCGACACGCGAGCCGGCTTCGGTTCACCGGGAATTCACTCCCGCTCCGGTTCCCGTCGACGGCTGATCTCGCTACTCTCGTCTCGTCGAAGGAGTCCCGATGTCCCGCGTCCAATTGGCCCTCAACGTTTCGAATCTCGACGAGGCGATCGACTTCTATTCGAAATTGTTCGGATGCGAACCGGCCAAAGTACGTGACGGCTATGCCAATTTCGCCGTGGCCGAGCCGCCCCTCAAGTTGGTGCTCATCGAGAAGCCCGACGAAGCCGGAACGCTCAATCATCTCGGTGTGGAGGTCGAGTCCACTGATCTCGTACAGAGTGCCATCAACCGTCTTCAGGGCCAAGGTATGGACACTCTCGTTGAAGAGAACACCACGTGCTGTTTCGCCGTTCAAGACAAGGTGTGGATCGACGGACCCGATTCCGAAAAGTGGGAGATCTACACGGTGCTGTCGGATGCTCCGGTGTGGCGCGTCGAAGCCGTTGCCGAAGGCGAGTGCTGCGCCTGAACGGGCACGAGGAAAGCGCGCGTCGACTATCGACGCTCGATCGATTTCTGCCGCTCTGGATCGGCCTCGCCATGGTGGCCGGGCTCGTGCTCGGCAACACCTTCGACGGACTCGACGACTGGCTCGACACCGTCAAGATCGACTCGGTGTCGTTGCCGATCGCACTCGGACTCTTCGTGATGATGTACCCGGTGCTCGCCAAGGTGAAGTACCGGTCGATCGGAACTGTGGTCTCGGATCGACGTTCGCTCGTGTTGTCACTCGTCCTCAACTGGCTGGTCGGCCCGGCACTCATGTTCGCGCTCGCGTGGCTGACACTGCCCGATCTCCCCGAGTACCGCACCGGGCTCATCGTCGTCGGACTGGCTCGATGCATCGCCATGGTGTTGGTGTGGAACGACCTCGCCTGTGGCGACCGAGAACTTGCCGCCGTGCTCGTCGCGGTGAACTCGATCTTCCAGATCGCGGCCTATTCGCTTCTCGGCTGGTTCTATCTCGACGTTCTGCCGGGTTGGCTCGGACTCGACAGCGACGGCATCGACGTCACTGTGTGGGAGATCGCGCGATCAGTACTGATCTTCCTCGGCATTCCTTTGGTCGCCGGCTTCGTCACCCGACTGGTTGGCGAAGGGCGTCGCGGCACCGAATGGTACGAGACCCGATTTCTGCCACGTATCGGGCCGCTGGCCCTATACGGACTCCTCGTCACGATCGTGATCCTGTTCGCGCTGCAGGGCGATCAGATCACCGATCGTCCGTTCGACGTGATGCGGATCGCCCTTCCGCTACTCGTGTACTTCGCCCTCATGTGGTTCGGTTCGTTCTGGGCCGGCAAGAGAATCGGTCTCCCCTACGACCGCAACACCTCGATTGCCTTCACTGCCGCCGGCAACAATTTCGAATTGGCGATCGCCGTAGCCATCGGTGTGTTCGGTGTGTCGTCAGGTCAAGCACTAGCCGGGGTCGTCGGCCCGCTCATCGAGGTGCCAGTGCTCGTGGGTCTCGTGTACGTGTCCCTTCGCCTTCGACAGGGGTACGACGCGACGAGGTCGTCGGTATCGACACGATGATCGGCTAGAACGTGCGGGTGACCGACACCGTCGACCCGTCGGCTCTCGACATCGCCGCCATCCAGAAACGCACGCTTCGTGTGCTCACCATGGGGCAGATCGTCGGTTCGGCCGCCCTCGGTTCGGCAGTAACCGTCGGCGGATTCGTCATCCAGGACATCCTCGATCAGGAGACCCCGTGGGCCGGTGTGGCCACCGCCACCGTCACCATGGGGACCGCGGTCATGTCGCAGCTGCTCTCGCGTTACATGCAAAACGCCGGCCGCCGCCCCGGGCTGCAGACGGGCTACATGATCGGCGCTCTCGGCTGCTGGCTCGCCGCGTGGGGAGCGCAAATCGGATCACTCGCACTTTTTTTGGCGGGTCTCTTCTTCTTCGGCAACGGGCAGGCGGCAAACCTGCTCGCTCGCTACACCGCCACCGATCTCGCCGAAGAGCACGAGCGCGGGCGCGCTATGAGTCGCGTCGTATTCTCGTCGACCTTCGGAGCCGTGTTCGGACCACTGCTCATCGGCCCCACTCAACACGTCGGCCAGGAGTGGTTCGGTCTACAGAAATACACCGGACCCTTCTTGTTGAGCGGCGTCTTTCTGTTTCTCGCATTCGTGAACACGATCCTGCGCCTCCGACCCGATCCTCTTCACGTGGCTGCACAAGTACGTGGCACCACGATGGCGGCCTCCAAACCCGATCTGAGGATCGTGTCGACGCTGAAGTCGGCCTGGGCCACGCCTATGGCCCGTCTCGCCATCCTCACCATGATCGTGTCGCAGGCGACCATGGTCGCAGTCATGGCCATGACACCGGTTCACCTCAAGTTGCACGGTCACGAAGGCGTGAGCCCGTACGTGGTGTCTCTCCATATCGCCGGCATGTACGCATTCAGTCCGTGGGTCGGCAAGTTCGCCGACAAGAACGGGCGTCTCGCAACCATCGACATGGCGGCGATCCTCCTCGTGTCCGCCACCCTGTTGTCGGCTTTGTCAGGAGATGTCGAACAGTTGCTCTTTCCGTCACTGTGGCTCCTCGGACTGGGCTGGAACTTCGGGCTGATCGGTGGATCGAGCCTGCTGATCGACGCAACCGAACCCTCGAAGCGGATCGCCACGCAGGGTGTGGCCGACCTCATGATGAGCTTCTGCGGGGGTTTGGCCGGGTTCGCCTCGGGATTCATCCGACGAGCGATCGGCTATCACTTGTTGTCGGCGGGTGCCACAGTGGCAGCTGGCATCTTGCTCGCGGCGGTGTTCGCCCGGCGAGCACGCCTAGCCTCGACCGTGTGAGCAACGACGTCGAACCCCTCTTTTCGTTCGACAACACGTTCGCTCGCGAACTCGGTGGCCTCTTCGAGTCGTGGCCGGCCGAGATCGTCCCCGAGCCCAGATTGCTCGCATTGAACGATGAGTTGGCCACCGAACTCGGTATCGACGCCGACCGTTTGCGAACGAC
>RFSV01000089.1 GCA_009923785.1 Acidimicrobiia bacterium
ATGCAGTCGACATTCGGTGTAGCGGCTGGCGGCCGGTCCGAAGTCGGGTGATCCATAGTTGCCGTGGAAGTCGATGAGCGGATGACGTAACGAGAACGGCTGAGCCATTCGTACCGCTGCACAGGAATGATCGGTTCGTCGGGGGTCGCGTCGTCGGCGGGTGGTTGTGTCTTCTTGGAAGCCATCAGATATCGAGGAACCTCACGTCTTTGGCGTTGGTCTGAATGAAGTGCTTGCGACTCTCGACGTCGTCACCCATGAGGACGCCCATGATCTCGTCGGCCAACGCGGCCTCTTCGACGGTGACCTGCAAAAGAGTGCGCGACTCGGCGGCCATGGTGGTGGAACGCAGCTCCTCCCAGTCCATTTCTCCGAGGCCCTTCAGGCGCTGGAATTCCTTCTTGTGGTTCGGATGCTCGTCGAGGAATCGTGACTTCGCGATGTCGTCTTTCAGGTAGATCTTTTCCTTGCCGATCTCGGTGGAATACAACGGCGGCTGCGCGATGTACACGTAACCGGCTTCCACGAGCGGTCGCATCTGTCGGAAGAAGAACGTGAGCAACAACGTGCGGATGTGGCTGCCGTCGACGTCGGCGTCGGCCAGGATGATGATCTTGTGATAGCGCGACTTGGTGGCGTCGAATTCGTCGCCGACTCCGCCACCGATCGCCGTGACGAGCGCAGTCACCTCGGCGTTCTTCAACATCTTGTCGAGGCGTGCACGTTCGACGTTCAGGATCTTGCCGCGGATCGGGAGGATCGCCTGGGTGCGCGGATCGCGTGCGTCGAGGGCGGTACCACCGGCCGAGTCGCCCTCGACGATGAAGATCTCGCTCTCTTCGGGATTTCCGCTCGTGCAGTCCTTCAACTTGTCGGGCATGCCCGCGCCGCTCAGGGCCGTCTTACGTCGGACTGCATTGCGCGCGTTCTTGGCCGCCACACGCGCCTGCGCGGCGGCTTGAGCCTTCTTCACAACCTTGTTGGCTTCGGTGGGGTTCTCGTCGAGCCATTCGGTGAGTCGTTCGTTCGTCGCCTTCTGCACGAACGAACGCATCGAAACGTTGCCCAACTTGGCTTTGGTCTGACCTTCGAACTGCGGTTCTGACAACTTGACCGACACGATGGCGGTGATTCCCTCGCGAATGTCTTCGCCGAGAAGGTTGTCGTCCTTTTCCTTCAGAAGTCCACGTGAGCGCGCGTACTTGTTGACCACGCTCGTGAGAGCAGTCTTGAAGCCTTCGACGTGCATACCGCCTTCGGTTGTGCTGATGCCGTTGGCGTAGCCGTGGATTCCTTCGTGGTATCCGGTGTTCCACTGCATCGCGATGTCGAGAGTCTGACCCTCTTCTTCGTCCTCGTAGTGAGCAACCTTGTTGAAGAGTGATTCCTTCGACTGGTTGAGGTGCTTCACGAAGTCGACGATGCCGCCCTTGTACTGGAAGGTGACGTCTTGTTCCTTGCCGGGTCGTTCGTCCTTGAAGACGATTTCGAGGCCACGATTCAAAAAGGCCATCGTCTGCAGTCGCTCAAGAACGGTGCGCGCCACGAATTCGGTTCCTTCGGACGCGAAGATCGTGGCATCGGGCCAGAACGAGACGCTCGTGCCGGTAGTGCGACCACGACTTGGGGTGGCACCTGTTGAAGCCAACTTGCCTTGTGGCTTGCCGCCGTTCTTGAACTCCTGCTCGTACCGTTTGCCGTCGCGGTCGATTTCGATGGTGAGCCGACTCGACAAGGCGTTCACCACCGAGACACCCACACCGTGCAGACCGCCGGACACTTTGTATCCCTCACCACCGAATTTGCCGCCGGCGTGCAACACCGTGAGGACCACCTCGGCTGCGCTCTTCCCCTTGTGCGGTCCTGACGGGTAGGGGTCGACCGGAATGCCTCGACCGTTGTCGTCGACCCGACATCCGCCATCGGCAAGAAGGGTGATGCCGATACGTGTACAGAATCCGGCCATGGCCTCGTCGACCGAGTTGTCGACAACCTCCCAGATGAGGTGGTGGAGTCCGGCAAGGCCTGTGGAACCGATGTACATACCCGGGCGCTTGCGCACCGGATCCAACCCCTCGAGAACCTGGATGTCTTTGGCGCCGTAATCGGCAGTGGGGGTCGCGTTCTTGGTGGTCACGGATACCTCGGAAGTGGGGATGACGGGCGGTCGGAACTGTGGGCGGCGGGGGCCGCCACAGGGCGAACAACTCGTCGAAGCAACGTCAGAAATTCTACCTCACAGACGGCCTGAAATCGTGGCAAAACAGGCACTCTGAGCAGGGAAAACGTACTCCTGTTCGGGGTCCGTATGGCAGGTCGTTTCAGCGTCGTCGAGCGACGGTGATCTCGAGCCTCTCGACGGCCATCCCACCCCCGGCTTGGAGACGATCGATCACGTCGGAATGAAGGATTTTCAACTGTGTGGCCCAGGCCGGATCGTCGACCTCCACCACGAGGACGCCCTCGTCCAGTTTCAGGGGTCGACAGTGAGCCGCCACCTGGTCACCCACCAGTTCTGCCCACCGGGAGAAGACGGACACGGTGGTGGCCCGGTCACCGCCTTTCAGCGAGGCCAACAATCGATCCATCGATTCCGACAGGGGGCGTGGCTCAGAACTCACGGCACCACCGATCCGGCGTCGATACGTAGGACCTGGTCGGGCCGGGCCGCCTCGGGCAGAGGGCTGGCCGTGGTGATGACCACCTGACCCTCTGGCAAGTGTTCGAGGAGGGCTCGACATCGGTCAGGGTCGAGCTCGCTCAGAACGTCGTCCAAGACGAGCAGTGGCGTCATATCGGTGGTTTCAGCCACCAGCCGATGAGCGGCCAGGCGCATCGCCAACGCCAAGGAACGCATTTCCCCTTGGCTGGCATGAGTCCGAGCCGGCATTGCGCCAATCGACAAGTCGAGATCGTCTCGGTGCGGACCGACGGTCGATACCCCGCGACGAACGTCGTCGGAGCGGGCTGCCGCCAAGGCGGCCTTCATGCCGGCCCGCCGCCATTCGGGCTCGTATCGCAACCCGATCGCCACCACGTCGCCGGCGATGCGGTGGTACGCCTCCTCGACGCGCGGTTGAAGTCGACTCACCAAGGTGGCCCGGACCTGACCCACGTCGTCAGCTACGGCTGCCAAGCGATCGTCCCAGACGTCGAGGGAGAAAGCGACCTCGTCGGTCAGACGACCGCCACACTGCTTCAGCAACGTATTGCGCTGCTTCAGAACACGTTCGAGATCGAGGCGCAGCGCGTCGTGCTTCACGGCGAGCGACACCGCCGTGTCGTCGAGATACCGACGTCGTTCGGCTGGCGAACCCTTCACCAGTTCCAGATCATCGGGAGAAAACACTGTCACGCGCATGACTCCGAGAAGATCCCGCGTGCGTGGGAGTCGTTGTCGGTTCACCTGGGCAGTGATCCGACCCTGTCGAGGAATGGCGATCTCGATCAGAAGGTCCCGTCCGTCGGCGTGACGAATCGTCGCCCGCACGAATGCTTCGTCGGCTCCATTCCGTACGAGGACGGCCGGTGGAACGTTGCGAAAACTTTCGAGCGTTGCGAGGAACGCCATCGACTCGGCCACGTTCGTCTTGCCTTGCGCATTGCGACCCACGATCGCCGTCACTCCAGGATTCAACTCGAACGTGGCCCGTTCGTAGTTGCGGAAGTCGACGAGCTCGAGTCGCTCGACGTACATCAGGAACGCAAAGGCATGAGGAGGTACGTGTAGTCGGCTTTCTTGGCGTCGCCGTCGACAACCGGACGGATGACGGCCAACTTGCCGGGCTCGCTCGTCTGAATCGACACCGTTTCCGTCGAGCACGCATCGATTCCGGCGGCCAGGAGTTCGTTGTTGAACGACATCTCGATCTCGTTGCCGGAGAGTTCGGCTTCGATGTTCTCGACCGCTTCACCGCTGTCTTGGCTGATCATCCGCAACGTCACTCCGTCGGCATCCATACGGATGCGCAGTGGCGTGCCGATGGGATCGCGTGCCACCAACTTCACACGGCGAATCGCGTCGAGCAAGGCGTCGCGACCGATGACGAGTTGATTCGGCGGACTCGGCGGAATGAGACGTTGGTAGTCGGCAAAGGTTCCAGAGATCAGTCGAGTGACGAGACGCATGTTGCCCACAGCGAACGTGGCGTCGTTTTCGGTGATGTCGATCGAGACGTTCTCGGCTCCACCGAGCAGGCGCTGCAATTCGCCGAGGGCTCGGGCTGGAACGACGAAACGCGATCCGTCGGGAAGGACGGCAGCTTTGATGTCGCGAATGGCGAGTCGATACGAATCGGTGGCGACCAGACGCAGAACGCCTTCCACGCTCGTGACCAGAACTCCGGTGAGTACCCCGCGTGCGTCGTCGGTACTCGCAGCTCGGACGACTTGCTTCAAGGCTTCGGCTAGCTCCGCCGCCGGAACGGTCACACCACTTCCGACGGAGCCGGTCCACTTGGGGAAATCTCCCTCGGCTCCTACCGGAACCGTAAAGTTCACTCGTCCGGCAGAGATGAGGACCTTGTCACCCGAAAGTTCGATCTCGACTGCTCCCGACGGCAACGAACGCACGACTTCACTCGCCAGCTTGGCCGGCACCAAAGCGACGCCGTCGGTTGTACCCGCTACTTCCACCGTGGCTTCGATGGTGAGATCCCCATCGGTTCCGGTCACCCGAAGTTGAGATCCGGCCAGCACGAGTCGCAAGCACGACAAAGTCGGATTGGTGGCTCGACCAGTCGCCGCTCGACTGCTGGCCCCGAAGGCCTCGGCCAGAACGTCTCGTTCACAACGGAACTTCACGACTCATTCCTCCCGCTGACGAACGACGAATGTCCCGAACCGCTCGGACTTGTCGTCATCATCTCATGATGTTTTGAACCAATAGAAGTAATAACACCTGTGGATTGTGGACGACGGACGATACGCCCAGCATGACATCTGTTTCGCGGCGCGCGCCGTTGTCCACAGTGGTCCACAGCGCGCGAGTCGCTAACCAGCGCGCCGGTGGACAACTCGGAGTTGTACACAGCGCGCACCCTCGGTTGATCACAGCACGTCCACATGGTCGTCCCCAGCCCGTCTCAGCCCAGCTTCAGCGTCTTGATGAGCATCGTGACCTGGTCGTAGGTCTGCGTGCGCTCTTTCATGAGGCGTTGAATCTTCTCGACGGCATGAATCACCGTCGTGTGATCGCGACCTCCGAACAGACGGGCAATGGCCGGATACGACAAGTCGGTCAATTCACGGAACACGAACATGGCTTCCTGTCGCGCCGCCACCAGGGGTCGCTGCCGACTCTTGCCACGAAGAGCGTCGACACTGAAACCAAGAAGACGGGCGAGTTCCTCGAGCAACTCCTGATCGGTTCGCTGCTTGGGGGCCTGATCGGTGAGGAGGTCCTCCAGGAGCCGTTCCGCTTGAGCCACCGTCACGTCGACTTGGTTGAGGCTGGCATAGGCACTGACCCGAATGAGGGCCCCTTCGAGCTCACGAATGTTCGACGTGATCTTGGATGCGATGAACTCGAGAACCTCGGCCGGAAACTCAGTGCCTTCCCGCTCGGCCTTGTTGCGCAAGATGGCGAGACGTGTCTCGAGATCCGGGGGTTGAACGTCGGTGATCAATCCCCATCGGAATCGACCGATCAACCGCTCTTCAAGGTTGGGGATGGCGTCGGGAACACGGTCGGAGGAGATGACGATCTGCTTGTTGGCGCCGTGCAAGGAGTTGAAGGTGTGGAAGAACTCTTCCTGCAGACCTTCTTTGCCTTCCATGAATTGAATGTCGTCGATGAGCAAGACGTCGATGTCGCGGTATCGACGCTTGAAGTTGGCAATCGACGCACTGCGGATTCCGTCGACGTATTCGTTCAAGAACGTTTCGGTGGTGATGTATCGCACCTGGTAGTGGCTGTAGTTCTGAATGACGTAGTGCCCGATGGCGTGGAGGAGGTGGGTCTTTCCAAGACCCGCCGATCCGTAGATGAACAGCGGGTTGTAGCTACGAGCCGGCGTTTCGGCCACTCGTTGAGCGGCCGCCAAAGCGAAGCTGTTGGACGCACCACGCACGAAAGTTTCGAAGGTGTAGCGAGGATTGAGGCCGGCGCGCTCAGCCGGACTTTCCACGGGAGTGCGCACGAGGGTGGCAGTTCGGGTGGCGTTGGTCGAGGCCGCCACTTCGGCCACGTCGGCTGCCTGCCTCGACACTTCGGTGGGGGCGACGACCTCCACCTCGAGTTGCCGCGATCCGAGACCGATTTCGTTGAGGGCATCGGTGACGAGAGGTAGGTAGCGCGACAAAATTTTGTCGC
>RFSV01000090.1 GCA_009923785.1 Acidimicrobiia bacterium
GAGTGCGGAATCATCATGGGTATCGACAACGGCGAGTGGGTACGAGTCTTCCCCGTGCTCGGTAGCGCCGATGACAACGGCAACGGCTGGCACTGCGACGATCCAGGTATCGCCGAACTCGCTGGTGACTTCGGCGATACGACCCAGGGCATCGATCCCACACGCGAGAACTGACCGGTTCCGACGGACTGATCGGCCGGACGGAGAACCTGCATGCAGGAACTGCTGACCTTCACCATCATCGGTCTGTCGACCGGTGCGATCTACGCGGTGGTGGCCAGCGGACTCGTCGTCACGTACACGACGTCGGGCATTTTCAATCTCGCTCACGGCGCGACCGGGATGCTGGCCGCGTTCACCTACTGGCAGTTGCGATTCGACTGGGACCTTCCGGCACCGATCGCACTGTTCCTCACCCTGTTCGTCCTCGCGCCTTTGTTCGGCATCCTCACCGAACGCGTGGTGATGCGCGGCTTGCAGGGAACCACCGAGGTCGTGCGACTGTCGGTCACGGTGGCGTTGTTCGCCTTCATGATCGGTCTCGCCAACTGGATCTGGCCGAGTGACTCGAGTCGAGAGGCCTTCCTCAAGTTCTTCGAGGGCAACAGCGTTGCCATCGGCGGCATCAACGTCTCCTGGCATCGCATCATCACCTTCGGCTGCGCCATCTTGGTTGCGATCGTCCTGCGCATCGTGCTCTACAAGACGCGGATGGGCGTGGCCATGCGCGCGGTGGTCGACGACCGGAGCCTCACCGAACTGAACGGCGCCCGTCCCGATCGGGTGTCGATGTTCGCCTGGGCGATCAGCGCCTCGCTCGCCGCGTTGGCCGGAATCCTGCTGGCCGGCGAACAGCAACTCAACATCGAACCCTTGGTCCTCCTCGTGATCAATGCCTACGCGGCGGCGATCATCGGCCGGCTGAAGAACCTGCCCCTCACCTTCTTCGGAGCCGCCCTCCTCGGACTTCTCGACGCCTACTACCTCGCGTACTCCGACTCGTCGTGGTTCCCGCAGTCGTTCTTCGGCTTCTCGCTCTCGGGTGTACGGGCGTCGATTCCGACCATCATCCTCTTCGTCGCTCTGTTGGCCCGTCCACAATCACGTCTGCGCGCTGGCGTCACCCGATTCCGCGAGGAGTCACGGGTGCCGCAGTGGAGTACGGCGATTCTCGGCGCCGTCACCTTGATCACCATCACGATCGGTATCTCGGGAATGCTCACCCGAGCCAACACCCTTCTCCTCCTCAATGGCTTCACGTTCGCCATCGTCGCCCTGTCGCTCGTGCCGCTCACGGGATACGCCGGACAGATGTCGCTCGCACCTCTCACGTTCGCAGGACTCGGTGCGATCGCCATGGCCAAGTTGCCCGGCAACGGAAATCTGCTGACGTTCGTAGCGGCGATCCTGATCGTGGCGGTGGTGGGAGCGATCGTCGCCCTACCAGCTCTACGCCTCACCGGCATCTATCTCGCTTTGAGCACAGCAGCGTTCGCAGTGCTGGTGTCGAAGCTCGTGTTCAACCAGCGTCAGACCTTCCAGACCGGCAACATCGCCGTTCCGGTTCTCGACGTCCCCTTCGTCGACATCGGTTCTCCACGTTCACGATTGATCCTCGCGTCCGTGGCTTTTTCGATACTCGGTCTATTGGTGGTGAGCGTCCGACGAAGTCGCCTCGGTCGACGTTTCATCGCCTTGAAGGACTCACCGGCCGCAGCGGCGACACTCGGCATGAATCTCACGCGCACCAAGGTGATCGCCTTCGCCATGTCGGCCGGAATCGGTGCCTGTGCCGGTGCACTTGCCGGCGACAAGGTCAGCCCGCAGCACTACGACTTCACCCAAAGCTTGCCCGTCGTCTTGCTCGCCGTCGTGGGAGGTGTCGGCACCGTCGGTGGTGCGTTCTTCGGCGGAATCCTGTTGGGCGGCAACTCGATCCTGGCCAGTGTCGTGCCGTCGCTGAAGAATCTGGCCAAGGTTCTGCCTGGCACCATCGGCATCACCCTCGGCCGCAACCCCAACGGTGCCGCACTGCAGACTGCCGAATCGTTCCGATCACTGCAGAGCCGATGGGGTCTCATCTCGTTCGCCGGCCTCGGCGCCATCGTCATCTGGGCGCTCACCGCAGCCGATGTTCTGTCGCACTGGTCGTTCTTCGTGACCGGAGTGGTGTGGTTCCTCGCCGTCACACCCAATCTCGCCGCCATCGTCGACTCCACCCATCGCACCCGACGAAACAGCACGATCCTGTATCTGGCGGCCGGGCTCGTCCTGTGCGGGGGCGTCGACTGGAGCACCGCACTCGACGTGACTGGTCAGCGCCTCGTCGCCGTCGTCATCCTGGTGGCCGTCATCGGACTCGGTGCGCAACGCATGATCGAGAACGAACCCCGTGTGCACAAGGACTCCCCCGACGTCCTCGGACTCGACCGATCGTTCACGGGTGAGGAAATCGAGCAGGCCGAACGCGAACTGCGGGTGAGTATCTGATGGCCCTCCTGTACGTCGACCAGATCATGGTGCGCTTCGGTGGCGTGATGGCGGTGAGCGGCGCCACACTCCTGGCCAAGGCGGGACAGGTGACCGGGCTGATCGGACCCAATGGCGCCGGCAAGACGACGCTCTTCAATGTGATCAACGGGATCCAGGATCCCACGGCCGGCTCGGTGAGCATCGACGGCGAGAACGTGACTCACCTCGCTCCGCACAAACGAGCCCAACGCGGTGTGGCGCGCACCTTCCAGCGACTCGAACTCTTCTCGTCGCTCACCGTTCGCGACAACATCCGCGTCGCTGCAGAACTCGCCATGCTCACGAACGTTTCGTCGACCGTCGAGAAGTTGATCGTTCGCGTCGGCCTGACCGACGTCGCCGATCGCACCGCCGGCGACCTGCCCACCGGATCGGCTCGCCTCGTCGAGATCGCTCGCGCTCTCGCCACCAAACCCAAGCTTCTTCTGCTCGACGAACCGGCGTCGGGTCTCTCCGACATCGAGAGCGAGCATCTCGGAAGCCTGCTCCGTTCACTCGCTGACGAGGGACTCGGGGTTCTTCTCGTCGAACACGACATGGATCTCGTGATGCGAGTGTGCGATCACATCTTCGTTCTCGATCTCGGCGAGATCATTGCCGACGGTCCGCCGGCCGAGGTCCGCCAGAATCCACGTGTTCTCGAGGCTTACCTGGGGGCGTCGTGAACCAACCCATCCTCGAACTACGTCACATTCGCGCCGGTTACGGGGCGATCGAGGTCATGCACGACATCTCGTTCGCCATCGAACCCGGCCAGGTGGTGGCCCTTCTCGGTCCGAATGGCGCGGGCAAGAGCACGACCATCAAGGTGGTGAGCGGACTTCTTCGCCCGTCGTCCGGTCAACTCGTCGTGGCCGGCCGCGATGTCACAGGAGCCTCGGCCGATGCGCTCTCACGGGCCGGCGTGTGCACCATCCCTGAGGGACGCGGCATCTTTCCCAATCTCACGGTGCGCGAAAACCTCGTCATGGCCACATTCAGTGGTCGCTCCCTCGAACAGATCGAACACGACGCGTACAGGCGCTTCCCGCGGCTCGCCGAGCGACGCACGCAATTGGCCGGAACCATGTCGGGTGGCGAACAGCAAATGCTGTCACTCGCCCGTGCCCTCGCTGTCGACCCAGCGGTACTTCTCATCGATGAACTGTCGATGGGTCTGGCTCCCAAGATCGTCAGTGAGCTCTACGAGCAGGTCGCCCGCATCGCCTCCGAAGGGGTGTCGATTCTGGTGGTCGAGCAATTCGCCCGCACCGTCCTCGGCGTCGCCGATTGGGCGATCGTCATGTCGCACGGAGTGGTGCAGGTGTCGGGACCGGCCGATGAAATCGGCGAAGAGGCTCTGACCAGTGCCTACCTCGGCGATCGGAGCGACCCATGAGTTCAGCCATCATCACGACGTATTGTGCGATGCTTCACACAGGAGAAAGAACATGAACGAGGACCGAGTACAGGCATTCACCGACGAGATCGGCGACATGAAATTGCGCGGCGCCAAAGGCGACCGCGAACGCGTTCTGCTCGTCGTCGGTGCGTTGGCGATCGTGGTGGGCGTCGTCCTTGCGGTACTCGGTGGCTTCCAGGCGAGTGGAACCAGCGACTTGGGTGATCAGGTCGCCTTTCTCGCCACCGGAACTCTCATCGGACTCGCCCTCGTGATCGCCGGGACAGCCTTGTTCATCCGGTATTCGATGGCTCGTTTCATGCGCTTCTGGCTGGTGCGGCTGGTGCACGAGCATCGCAGCGAAACCGATCGCCTGATCGCCGCCATCGAGAAGAACCGCGGGAACTGACGGGCGACGATCCGGTCAGCGGGCGCGGTAGGTGCCGCCCGACACCGAACTCGCATCCTTGTTGAGTCGCTTCGAGAGATGTAGTCCCTCGAGGACGAACTCGACCGCGGCAGCCACTGCCGCCGCGCTGGTGTCTCCTCCGGTGAGTTCGCCGATGGCCGGCTGAAGGGCTGGAATCTGATCGGCGAGCGCCGCCTGGGTGACCGACGGGACGTCCTCGCCGGTGCTCACGACAGCGCCTTCCTCGAAGGCGGTCACGATGTCGACCGAGTACTGCGGACTCACCATGTCGCGAAACACTGCGAGAACCGCCGACTTCACGAGATCGCGAAGAACTTGGCCCTCGCGACCGTCTTCCAGGGCTTCCACTTCGATCTTTCCACCTGATGCGGCGGCGAAGGCGTCGAGATCGCACACCCGCGGAACCACGTAGGTCTCACCGAGACGTAGCCCGCGGCGAAGTGCGTTGGCCGACATCACTTCGTAATTCATTCGACACACTGAGACGAACGCTCACACCACTGCGCTGATTGACCTGACTGCTACTGCGAGCCAACTGGCTGAAAGTGGCGACCACCCGCTCCATGTAGTGGGGTACGGCCACCGTGATGTCGCCCACCGAGGGAGGCCGGGCTTCCTGGCGAACGATCTCGACTTCGGTGTCGGCATCGAGCGGATAGTGCGTACGAATCTGACTGCCGAATCGATCCTTCAGGGGTGTGATGATGCGACCGCGGTTGGTGTAGTCCTCGGGGTTGGCCGAGGCGACGAGCAAGACGTCGAGAGGCAAGCGAATCTTGTAACCACGGATCTGAACGTCACGCTCTTCGAGAACGTTGAGCAAACCCACCTGGATGCGCTCCGAGAGATCAGGAAGTTCGTTGATGGCGAAGATGCCTCGGTTGGTGCGCGGAACGAGGCCGTAATGGAGAGTGAGCTCGTCGCTCAGATAACGACCTTCGGCCACCTTGATCGGATCGACTTCGCCGATCAGATCGGCGATCGACGTGTCGGGGGTGGCCAACTTCTCACCGAAGCGATCGTCTCGATGTACCCAGGCGATCGGCGTGTCGTCACCCTTGTCGGCAACGAGGTCGCGAGCGTGCTTGGAGATCGGCTCGTAGGGATCGTCGTTGATCTCGCTCCCGGCCACGATGGGCATCCATTCGTCGAGGAGTCCGGTGAGGCTGCGAATCATGCGCGTCTTGGCCTGGCCGCGCTCTCCGAGGAAGATCACGTCGTGGCCGGCGAGAATCGCGTTCTCGAGAAGTGGCATGACGGTGTCTTCGTAACCGAGCACACCCTCGAAGAGCGGTTGGCCAGCCGAGATACGGGCCACGGCATTGAGGCGCATCTCTTCTTTGACCGGTCGGGACACCCAGCCCGAAGCTCGGAGTTCACGCAAGGTGGTCGGACGGGAGTCAGCAGCCATGACCCGACAGTACTTCTTGCGGAATGCGATCTCCCACCGGCGGTGGCATCGGCGCCGACACGGTCGACCCACTACCGTCGTCGTCGTGAGTTCGACCGATCACGATGCACGAACGCACGATCGCTGGACGACCCTCGACTTCACGGGTCAGTGGCGAATCGCGGCCGCCGACGACACGTTGTTGCGCAACGGTGTCGGTCTCGATTACGACCACGACGAGTGGGCCGTGACACAAGTTCCCGGTCACTGGCAGAGCGACCCCGACTTCGCTCACCACGACGGACCCTTTCTGTACCGGCGCGACTTCGACATCGAAGCCCCTTCCGAAGGTCGCCGTCGATTCGTCGTCTTCGACGGAATCTTCTACCAAGGTGATGTCTGGCTCGACGGCGCATACATCGGCGATCCCGAGGGCTACTTCTTTCCCCATGCCTACGACGTGACGGCTCTTTCCCGTCTCGACACCGAACACGTTCTCGC
>RFSV01000010.1 GCA_009923785.1 Acidimicrobiia bacterium
GATCGGCGGCATCGGATCGATCACCGGCGCCATTCTCGGAACGTTGCTCATCGTCGCCCTACCCCTCGTGTTCGACGGAACGAAACAAGTCGAGTTGTTCGCCAGCGGCATCGGCATGCTCGTGGTACTTCTTTATTTCCCGAGTGGTCTGGTGTCGATCATTCACTCGGCTCGAGACAACCTCCTGATGTTCATCGCTCGACGTAGCAACTGGAAGCCGCCGGTTCGTGCCGAAGGCGCAGCGGTCACATCGTTGTCGTCACGCTCGGGCGAGGCCTCCGACAATTCGCCCCTCGTCGTTCGCGGCCTCTCGGTGAATCTCGGTGGTCGCGCCATCGTCACCGACGTGTCGATGGAAGTGCGGCCGGGCGAAATCGTCGGCCTGATCGGAACCAACGGTGCAGGCAAGACAACCATCGTGAATGCAGTGTCGGGACTCGTGCCGTCGACAGGCGTCGTCGAACTCTTCGGCCGAGACGTCTCGGCGATGTCGGCCCATCGCCGCTCACGGCTCGGCCAGGGTCGGGCCTTCCAGAACGCCCGGCTCTTCGCGTCACTCACGGTGCGCGAGACGATCATGGTGGCTCTCGAGGCTCGACAGCGATCGCTGCTCGTGCCGTCACTTCTCGCTCTCCCGCCGTCGCCTTCGCACGAGGCGCGCAAGCGCCGCGAAGCCGACGAGGTGATCAGTTATTTGGGTCTCGGTCGGTATGCCGACTCACTGATGGGCGAACTCTCCACCGGAACGCGGCGCATCGTCGAGCTCGGTGCGCTCATCGCTCTCGACTCTCGCCTCCTGCTCCTCGACGAGCCGACGGCCGGTGTGGCTCAGAAGGAAACCGAAGCTTTCGCCCCTCTCATCCGCACCGTCAAGGACGAATTGGGCGCCGCAATTCTGATCATCGAACACGACATGCCGATGGTCATGTCGATCAGTGATCGCATCTACTGCCTCGAAGCGGGACAGGTGATCGCTGAGGGGGCACCGGCGGAGATTCGTTCGAATCCAGCGGTGATCGCGAGTTACCTCGGAACCGACGAGCGAGCGATCCAGCGCAGCAACACAGGGGAGTGACGTCGGTGGTCTCGTCGTACTCGCACGTTCTGGCCCCTGGCCGCATCGCCGGACTCGAACTCGACAACCGCGTGTTCCTGCCGGCGATGGACATGAATCTCTGCGAAGAGGGGCACATTTCCGAGGGCGAGATCGCGCACTATCGAGCCCGGGCCGCCGGTGGTACCGCCATGGTGATCACCGGAACCGGGGCGGTCGCGTGGCCGGTCGGGGCGACGTCTCGCCATCAGCCAGCCTTCTCGAGCGACGACTACATCCCGGGACTGCGTCGGTTGGCCGATGCGGTGCACGAGGTGGGCGGCAAGTTGTGCATGCAGATGTGCCATCACGGCAAGACGGCCAGTGTCGATTCGGCTGATGGACGTCCGCAACTTGTTCCCTCGTTGCCCGAAGGTTCGCTCGACATGTCGGCCTTACAAGACAATCCGATGAGCGAGTTGATGGCCTTGGCCACTGCGTCGCAGGGCAAGAAGGCGACGTACAAGGTCGCCGATGAAGACGATCTGGCCTGGGTGATTGATCAATTCGCGCAGGCGGCCCGTCGTATCAAGGCGGCCGGAGTCGATGCGGTCGAGATCCACGGAGCGCACGGCTATCTGATCTCGACCTTCCTGTCGGCTGGCTACAACAAGAGGAACGATCGTTGGGGTGGAACGCTCGAGAACCGCGCTCGTCTCGCGTGCGAGGTGGTGCGCGCCGTGAAGGCCGAAGTCGGTCCCGATTTCCCAGTGATTGTGCGGCTCAACTCGTTCGAATACGGACTCGAAAACGGCCTCACCCCGAGCGAGACGGCGCGAGCGGCAGCACTCATCGAAGAGGCCGGAGCCGACGCCATTCACGTGTCGGCCAACGCACACAACCCCTTCCGCGATTTCACCGAAGGCCCTCTGCCATCAGAAGTCGGTCAGTACCGGGAGTTCGCCCGTACGGTCAAGAAGTACGTCACCATCCCGGTGATTGCCGTCGGCCGAGTGTTGCCCGAAGTCGCCGACGAGATGATCGCCGCCGGTGATTGCGACTTCGTCTCGATGGGTCGACAGTTGTTGGCCGACCCCGATCTCGTGAACAAGTTGAAGGCCGGACGTCGAGCTTCGGTTCGACCATGTATCAACTGCTACGTGTGCGTCGAACAGAATTTCTTCGATGGAACCCCGAAGTGCGCAGTCAATCCGGCCCTCGGCAACGAGTCTCTCGCCGTCGTTCCGAGGCTCGACGTAGAGCGTCGAGTCGTCGTGGTTGGCGGAGGTCCGGCTGGAATGGAAGCAGCGCGCGTGGCTGCCGAACGCAGAGCGAGCGTCACTCTTCTCGAAAAGGGTGACCGCCTCGGCGGAACGGTCTGGTTCTCGCAACTCACCACTCCAGCCAACGAACAACTCGTGACGTGGCTGACCCACGAGATCGAAAGGCTGGGAGTCGACGTCCGACTGAACACCCGAGCCGACGTGGCGACCGTGGGAGACCTCCGACCAGATGTCGTGGTCGTGGCGACGGGTGCCAAGCGCGGAGTTCCGGCGATTCCGGGCGCTGACCTTCCGCATGTGCGGACCGGCGACCAGTTGCGGGCTCTCATCGCCGGCGAGGACGGTGCCGCCGGTCTCGGGGCGGTTTCGCAACTCGTGGTCGGTATCGGCCGGCGTCTCGGAGTGCTCGCATCTCCGGCCCGAATTCGGACCCTGTCGAAACGGTGGATGCCGATCGGCAAGAACGTCGTCGTTCTGGGCGGAGGGTTGGTGGGTCTCGAGTTGGCCGAGTTCTTGGCCGAGCGGGGTCGGACCGTCACCGTGATCGAAGAGGGAGCCCACCTCGGGCTGCCGATGGCCATGCCGCGTCGATGGACGGCCGTTGGCACGGCCAGTCGACACGGTGTCACTCTCGTACGAAACGCTGCACCCGTGTCGATTTCGACCACGTCTGTTCGCTACCGAGTTGGTGAGGACGAATTCGAGGTGCCAGCAAACGATGTGGTGGTGGCCTCGTACGTATCGGCCGACTCCAGCGTCGCCGACGCATTGCGGTCTGGCGGGTTCGACGTTCGGTTGGCCGGTGACGCGATGGACGTGGGCTACATCGAAGGTGCGATGCACTCCGCCCATGCCGTGGCGCGCGAGATCCGATGACACTCGGGGAAGCCCACGCGGTGACGTTCGCCGATCACGTTCGGGCGCGCGCGAACGACGACTCGATCGCCCTCAAGTTCGACGATCGTCAGTGGACCTACCGCGCGTGGTGCGACGAGGTCGCCGTCCGGGCGGCGTGGTGGCGATCGGTGATGGCGGAGCGGGCGGAGGGCACACCTCCGCATATCGGCGTCCTCCTCGACAACACCCCCGAATTCACCATGTGGCTCGGTGCCGCAGCGGTGGTCGGTGCTGCGGTCGTCGGCATCAATCCCACCCGACGTGGGGCCGAACTCGAGCGCGACATCACGTTCACCGACTGTCAGGTTGTGATCACCGAGCCGTCTCAGGTCGAACTGCTCGACGGCCTCGACCTCGGTGCGGCCGGATCGGTGGGTGGTGATCACGTTCTCGTGGTCGACACCGACCAGCATCGAAATGTGCTTCGACCATTCGCCGGCAGTCGGCTTCCCACGGCCGAAGAATGCCCCGTCGACCCGACCGACAACTTCCTCCTCGTGTTCACCTCCGGGACGAGCGGTGCTCCGAAGGCCGTCATCACGACTCATCGTCGTCTGATGTTCGTCACCCAATCGATGATTGCGATCACTCAATTGACCGCTGACGACACGACGTACATCTCGATGCCGCTCTTCCACTCGAACGCTCTTTTCACGGCGTGGGCGCCATCGGTTGCCAGCGGTGCGGCCGTGGCCCTACGACGCAAGTTCTCGGCATCGGAATTTCTCTCCGACGTACGGCAGTACGGCGCGACCTACTTCAACTACGTGGGTAAGCCGCTCACCTACATCCTCGCCATTCCCGAACGGGCCGACGACTCCGACAATCCGCTTCGGCGTGGATTCGGCAACGAGGGCTCCGAGGTCGACATCGCACGTTTCGCGGCGCGATTCGGCTGCGTTCTCACCGACGGATACGGGCAGACCGAGACCGGCGCTTCGATCGTGCGGGTTCCCGACATGCCGACCGGGTCGCTCGGCGTCGCCGCACAGGACTCGATCATGGTTCTCGACCCCGAGACCGGAAACGAATGTCCGCGAGCTCGCTTCGACGAGTCGGGCCGACTGGTGAACGGCGAAGAGGCGACCGGTGAAATCGTCAACACCGGAGGGGGAACCTTCGAGGGCTACTGGAACAACGACGAGGCCAACCGTGAACGTCTTCGCAACGGCGCCTACTGGACGGGCGACCTCGCCTACCGCGACGAGAAAGGTTTCTTCTACTTTGCCGGCCGAACTTCTGATTGGCTTCGCGTCGACGGAGAGAATTTCGCGGCAGCTCCGATCGAACGCATCGTGATGCGTCATCCGAAGGTTCTTCTTGCCGCCGTGTACGGCGTTCCTGATGTCGATGCGGGCGATCGAGCCATGGTCGCTTTGCAACTCCAGCCCGGAACGACGTTCGATATCGACGAATTCGTCGGATTCTTGACCAGTCAAGGCGATCTCGGCCCGAAGTGGATTCCCACGTACGTGGAAGTGGTCGACGAACTCCCGCTCACTCAGACCAACAAGGTGGTGAAGCGCGAGCTGGTGGCGAGGCGCTGGCATTCGGTGGAACGACGCGACGACGCCCGGATCTGGTTCCGTCCGGGCAAGTCTCTCGACTTCGTGTCGTTCACCCGTGACGATGCCACGCGTCTACGCCAGGCCTTCGAGATCGCTGGGCGCAGCCAACTACTCGACTGAACAATTAGGGCACGAGGGCGATCTTGCCGGCCACTTTGCGATCCTCGAGGTCCTGAAGGGCTCGTGCAGCGTCGACGAGGGGATAGGTGACCGGTTCGACCGGACGTAGACGGCCATCAGCGACGAAGCGCAGCACGTCTTGGAGCATCGCGTCGTTGGCGGCGGGATTCTTTCCGGCCCAGCCTCCCCAGTCCACGCCGGTCACTCGCCGGTTGCGCAACAACACCTGATTGGCCGGGAGTTTCGGAATCCCGGCCACGAAGCCGATCACCAGATACTGGCCATCGTCGTTCAGCGCACGTAGCGACACTTCGCCGAACTCACCGCCGACCGGGTCGTACACGTAGTCGACGCCTCCGCCCGAGATCTGCTTGGCCGCTTCTTTGATCTCGTCGGCTGTCAGACGGGAATCGATCGCAGCCTCGGCGCCGCGATCGGTGGCGAGGGCCCGCTTGTCATCGGTCGACGCAACGGCGATCACTCGCAGACCGAGGGCCCGACCCACGTCGACGGCAGCCAGTCCCACGCCACTTCCGGCTCCGGACACGAGAAGCCATTTGCCGGCTTCCACATGGGCTCGCTCGACGAGTGCGAACCAGGCGGTGAGGTAGCTCTGCATGAACGTCGCGGCCTGGCCGTCGGAGAGCGTGTCGGGGAGGACGATGATGCGCTTCGCGGGAACCACGACTTCGTCGGAGTATCCACCGAGACCGACATTGGCGAACACTCGCTGGCCCACGGTCACATCGGTGACGTCGGGAGCCACCTCGGTGACACGTCCCACCACTTCCATGCCGGGGACGAACGGTGTGGGTGGCTTGATCTGGTACTTGCCCTGAACGAAGAGACCATCGACGAAGTTCACACCGCATGCGCTCACGTCGATGCGGACGCACGACGGAAACATCTCGGGTGAAGGACGTTCCTCCACCACAAGTTGATCGATGGGTGCGAATGTACGGCAGACAACGGCGCGCATGGGAGAACGGTAGGCGATCTGACACACTTGACATGAACCGGCCCTTCGACCGAGAGGGGCGACGACAGACAAGGCGGAGACGGCCATGGGAACCATCTGCGTGACTGGAACGGCGTCGGGAATCGGCGCCGCCACCAAGGCACTCCTCGAGAGTCGTGGCCATCGAGTCATCGGAGTCGATCTGCACGACGCCGATGTCACAGGTGACCTGTCGCAGCCCGCTGATCGCGAGCGCATCGTGGCCGAAGTGACCTCCGCGTGTGGTGGCGCCCTCGACGGCCTCGTTCCGTGCGCGGGTCTCAGTACTCCTGCCCCCAACCGACTCATCGTGTCGGTCAACTTCTACGGAACCCTTGCCGTGGTGAACGGATTGCGTCCGGCGTTGGCGAAAGGCACCGATCCAGCGGTCGTCATGGTCTCGTCGAATTCCACCACGATGACACCGGGCCTACCGGTCGACGAAGCAATGGCGTATCTGAACTCCGATGAGTCGGTCATGGTCGAGCGTTACGCCGACCCCGCCGCGTTTCTCGCCTATCCGGCTGGAAAACTCGCCATCGCTTTCTGGACGCGGATGAACGCGCCGGGATGGATGAAGTACGGCATTCGCCTCAACGCGGTGGCTCCCGGCGTGATCGACACGGCCATGACCCGACCACTCCTCGACGATCCAAACATGAAGTCGGCTCTCGAGCACATTCCGATTCCGC
Organism: Acidimicrobiia bacterium; assembly: GCA_009923785.1. Lineage (GTDB taxonomy): Bacteria > Actinomycetota > Acidimicrobiia > Acidimicrobiales > Ilumatobacteraceae > Casp-actino8. The sequence continues at coordinate 6,591 of RFSV01000010.1, forward strand.
GCGGCCGATGGGGCAAACCCGAGGAGATCGCGAACGCCATCGGGTTCCTTGTGTCCCCCGACTCGTCATACGTCGTCGGGCAAGTTCTCTTCGTCGACGGTGGAACCGACGCGATGCTGCAGCCCACGGCCCATCCGCACCCGCTTCCCGGAGGTCGGTGACCCGTGGCCTTCCGCGACATCGATCCGGTCGCGTGGCTCGTTGCCTGTGAGGACATTCGGCAGCTGGCGAGTCGCTATGCGATCCACTACGGAGCACGAGATCTCGATCCATTGGTCGGATTGTTCGTACCCGACATCCGAGTCACTCGCGAGACCTCGGGCCGTCAGGCCTTGAAAGAGTCGTTCGACGGGCAGTTCCGTTCACTCGGTCGCGTCATTCTCCAGGTGTCGAACCACCTCATCGAGGTGAGCGGCCCCGACGACGCCACGGGCATCGTGTCGTGTCGAGGTGAGATTGAGGATTCGCTCGGTAACTGGATCGTTCACCAGATTCAGTACCACGACACGTACCGCCGAGTGGACGGGGCGTGGGGCTTCGTGAAGCGACGACATCTGTTGTGGTACGGACACGACATGGCGAATCCGCCGGTCGGTCTTCCCGACGCCAATTGGCCGACCAACCAGACCGGAAAGGGCGAATTGCCCGAGTGTCTGGAGTCGTGGCAGAACTGGACAGCGTCCCTTTAGAGCCCTGACAGCACGTGTGTTCTCCCATTCGCGTGGAACAGTCGTTCGAGTTCGTCCTTGTCGTCCCCGGTCATTGCCCGTAAAGGGGCGTTGCGTTCGGGGCGCCAGTAGATCGTCTCGTCGGTGCGCCACCGCTCGGCACGCAGGGGCGGTTTGTGCACCTTGTTGTTGGCCGTGAGCGGAATTCCCGAGGAGACGCGTACGAGTCGAGGACTCCACTTCGTGCCGAGATCACGTTGGTCGGCGAGGAAGGTGTCGAACGCGGTGGGATCGAAGGTGTCACCGTCAGCCATCTCGACTGCTGCCATCACCATGTCGCCAGTCACCGGATCGGGGACCGGGTACACGGCGCACATGACCACACCGGGGAAGCGAGCGATGATGTTCTCGACCGGTGCGCCGGCAAAATTCTCGCTGTCGACCCGCAGCCAGTCGGCGCTACGACCTCCGAAGTAGAAAAAGCCGTCGACATCGCGGAAGGCGAGGTCTCCGGTCCAATACCACCCGTTGCGAACGCGATCGATCGTTGCGTCGGAGTTGTTGTAGTAGCCCTCGAACGACTCGCCTCCACCGACGCGCACGAGTTCTCCGATGCATTCGGGATTCGTGATCCCTCCGTGAGCGTCGAAGATGACGCGCGGGCATTCCTCGAGGGTCGAGGGATCGACGACCATGATCTGGCCGGCCATGTCGGGTCGTTCGCGCCCAAGAGCATTGGAGGGGGTATCGGGAGTTCGCAGGATGGCGACCACGCTCTCGCTCGATCCGTAGCCTTCCACGAGCGGGCAGCCGAATCTCTCGAGGAATCGTTCACGATCGAGTGCACTCGCCTCGGTGCCGAATCCCATACGCAAACGGTGATCACGATCGTAGGAAGTGGATGGTTGGCCAAGTACATAGGCGACGGTGCGACCCACGTAGGTGAAATAGGTGCAGTCGTATGTTCGAACGTCGGTGAGGAATTGGCTGGCCGAGAACTTGCGTCTCAGTACGACCTGCGCCCCGACGGCGAGAGCAGGGCCCCAACAAGCGAAGAGTGCGTTGCCGTGGAATAGCGGCATCGGGCAGTAGCAGACTTCGTCACGCGTCACCCCGTAGATCTGGCCGGCCCGTACTGCAGTTTCGGCCATTCGATCATTGGTGCACACCACTGCTTTCGGAGCGCTCGTCGAACCCGAGGTGAACAACAAGAAGAGCGGAAGCGATCCATCGGGCTCGGAATCGGGGAGGGGTGAATCGCGATGTCGGTCGATGCGACGTCGCACCTCGTCGTCATCGATGTCGAAGATCGCGTCGTCTGCCACACCCAGATCCAATTCGGCGAGGAGATCGATCCCGGTGCGGTCGGAGACGATCATCTGGCAGTCGGTGTGCCGGACGTCGCGAGCCAACTCCGATCCTCGCCGGGTGGGATTCACACCGACGATGCAAGCCCCCACGAGAGCTGCACCGCCGATCCAAAAGAGATAGTCGGGAACGTTCTCGAGCAGGACGCCGACATGTGGCGGCCGAGTCGGGTCGAGGGTGTCGGCGAGAACGGCGGCTCGGGCCGCCGACTCTCGCACGATCTCGTCCCACGTCCAGACTTTTTCCTCGAACCGGTAGCCGATCGCCGAGTCGCCGATGCGGGCTCGGAGAAGTTCACCGACGGTGCTCACGGCACGATGCGGTCGGGCAGCGGATGGCGAAAGAGCGCCGCGGCATTCGTGCAGCAAAGTTTGCGGAGGACGGAGTCGGGCAAGTGGCCCCACGCATCCTTCAGGATCGTCTGCGTATCGGGCCAGGTGCTGTCACCGTGCGGATAGTCGACTTCGACCATGATGTGGTCTTCTCCGATGACGTCGTAGAGATCGATCGTGGACGGATCGTCGATCGTGCAGTACCAGAAGTTCCGCTTCAACACTTCGGCCGGTCGCAGATCCCATCCTGCTCCGTAGCCGCTGCGATCGACGACGTTTTCGAGCCGATCGAGAAGCATGGGGACCCAACCGATTCCACCTTCGCTCATGGCGATCTTCAGATTGGGGAAACGATACGGGTATCCGCTCCACAGCCATTCCGCGCAGGCGGTCAGCGACAATTGTCCGAACAGTGTTGCGCCGAGTTGCAAGGCGGGTGCCGACGGAGGCATGGCGTACATGCCCGAGGATCCGACGTGCAGCGCGATCACCGTGTCGGTCTCGACACACGCTTCGATGATCGGATCCCACCAGCCGCTGAACAGGCTTTCGAGTCCGATGTTGTGGGGGCGTTCGGGAAGGGTGACGGCTCGGAAGCCGCGCTCGGCGTTCCGTCTGATCTCGTCGGCGCCGAGCCGGGCCGTCCCGTCGGGTCCCGGCGACAGCCACGTGATTCCACAAGGAATGAAGCGATCGGGATACTGCTGCCACCACTCCTCGTACAGCCAGTCGTTCCAAGCTCGCATCACGGCGTGGCCGAGCTCGGGGTCGGAGCTGCCGCTGAAGATTCGCCCGGCGAAACCCGCCACTTGGGACGGGAAGTTGAGGGAGGCCCAACAGCCGATCAGATCCATGTCGGCCACCCGAGCATGCACGTCGAAGCAACCGCGTCGCATGTCTTCGAATCGGGCCGGTTCGAGCGACCGGTATTCGGGACGACGTCCGGCGACGGCGTTCATACCCACTTGGCTGAAGATTTGGCCGTCGAAGGTCCAGACCTGATGCCCGCGCTCGTTCTCGACAAGACGTGGAGCACCGGACTGGAGGTCGGCCGGCAGTCGACCGTCGAACATGTCGGGTGGCTCGACCAGATGATCGTCGACCGAGATGAGTGTGTAGTGAACCGGCGATCTCTCGGGCTCGGGAAGGAGCATCTCGCTGTTGGTGGGGCCGATGGCGTAGGTCTGGCTCATAGTGCGTCCTCCGTGGTTCGGACTTCGTCGTGGAACGAGTATTGCTGGGCGTGCACGTAGGCCCCGTTGTCCACCTCGGGATCGCGCACGATGTGAACGATCGTCTCTCCGATGTGTTCGGGCGTGGCGCCGTTCTCGGCGATCCAGGCGAGGGATGCACCGGTGTCGAGGACGCGTTCGGTGGCCACCAGACCCGGATTCACGTTGACGGCGCGCACACCGAGGTGGCCGTACTCGTGAGCCACCATGTCGGCGATGCGATGGAATCCGCCTTTGGTCGCGGCGTACACCAACGACCAACCACCGCGGCCGGCCAGTCGCTCGGGAGTGCGTCGCCCGGCGTCGCTCGTGACGTCGACGAGCCAGGCCCGAGCACCGAGTTGGGGGTGAGCCTCGCGGCTGAGGGCATGTCGGAGAAAGGCATGGGTGAGCAGAAGGGGGGCGGTGAGGTTGCCGGAGACTCGTCGTTCGATGTCGAGCGGATCGTTGTCGGTGAAGACGCTCTCGTTACCCGGGCCGACGTAGACCGCGTTGTTCACGAGAACATCGAGGCGACCACATCGGTCGACCACCTGATCGACGAGTGGCGACACGGTGTCGAGTCGCAAGATGTCGTGTGGGATGGCCACACAGTGGGCGCCGATCTGCTCGATCTCGCGCGAGGTGGTGGCGAGACTTCCGGGGAGCGAGTGTCCGGTGGCCGGATTGGTCGCATCTCCTTCGTGGATCGTGCGACCCGTGATGACAACCGTATGTCCGAGTCGGGCGAGAGCCAGAGCCACACCGCGGCCGATACCACGTGACGCACCCGTCACCAGCGCGACCGGCGCCGACGTTCGATCACCCATCTCGAACCGTCACCCCCTCGAACGCTGGTCGTTACATCGTCGACGACTAGTTTCTGACACGGTATCAGAAACGAAAAACGGGCCTCAGGGGGCGACATGGGTGCATTGTCCGGAAAAGTGGCGATCGTGACGGGTGCGGCCCAAGGGGTCGGCCGATGTCACGCCGAGTACCTCGCGCGTGAAGGAGCGGCAGTCGTCGTGAACGACTTGTCACCGGCCGTCGACGACGTCGTCGCAGCGATCGCCGCCGACGGCGGACGAGTTGTCGCGTATCGGGGCAGTGTGAGCGATTGGTCCAACGCCGAAGAACTCGTCGCTACGGCGGTGTCGACTTTCGGCGATCTGCACGTTCTGGTCAACAATGCCGGCTTCATCCGAGACGCCATGAGCTTCTCGATGGAGGAGGGACAATTCGACAGCGTGGTCGACGTCCACTTGAAGGGGCATTTCGCCCCGACGCATTTCGCCGCGGTTCACTGGCGCAATGCGGCCAAGGCGCTTGGTGAAAGCGGTGTGCTGCCCCAGCGTCGCATCATCAACACCACCAGCGAGAGCGGACTCTTCGGAGGTCCCGGTCAAGGCAACTACGGTTCGGCGAAGGGTGGCATCATCACGATGACACTCGTCCTCGCGCGAGAACTCGGTCGTTACAACGTCACCGTGAACTGCATTGCTCCACGAGCGCGCACCCCGATGACCGAGGTGAATCCGAAGTTCGCCAAGCCGGACACTGGTTTCGACAAGTACGACCCGGCCAACATCAGCCCGATGGTCGCGTTCCTCGCGAGCGATGAGGCCTCCGATGTGAGCGGTCAGACCTTCATCGTGTTGGGGGATCAAGTCCACCGCATTCGTCCAACCGAGATCTCGCACTCGATCGTCGCCGGCGGCCGACAGTGGACGGTCGAATCGCTCGCCGCCGCCAAAGCCGAGTTGTTCGGCGACGTCCCCTCCGGAGTGCCGGCGTGGGGCGGACCCCCCATGTGAATCGTTCGATCGATTCGCGATTACCTCACGGCTCGAGGACGACCTCGGCACCCGATCGGATCGTGCCAGGTTTCGTCACCGTGGCGTAGACGCGACTGATCGCCACGCCCGTCTCGACGGCGCGGTCGTGGTGCAGACGCGTGAAGTCCCCGTCGCTCATCCACTGGGCGTTCTTCTTGCACGGCACGGCGTAGGCCCACACCTCGCACTCCACGTCGTCGAGTCGAATGCGAACACCTGGGACGAAGTGTTCCCACGGGATGCCAGCGATCGTGACGTTCTCGCCCGCTGCACCCGGAAAGATCGGATGACCGTCGTCGGCCAGACGCCGGATCACCTCAGCCGACCAGAGGCAGAGAGCCTGGAACGGGCGACCGTGGTGTTCGCGCGTTGCTTGTACGTCGCCGTGGAGGCCGTCCCAGTCGACGTACGCCTCGTCGATCGGTGACTTCGGGACTCCACCGCGACTGGTGTTGATGCGTTCGATGTGACCGACCTGGCGAGTTGGCGTGGCTCCCGCAGCTCGTAAAGTCGCTGGACCGGCGGCGAGCGTGGCCCACACCGAGGTGAGAAGCGACTCGAGATCGGCGCGAGGAACCCGAAGCGGATCGACACCGGCGAGGAGGTCGTCGATTCGTGAACACAGGTGGTCGATCGTCCCCTCGGTATGTGCGGCAGCCATCGTTTCGATGATCGTTCTCGCGTTGAGGAGGGTGTTGCGAGCATCGCGTTCGGTGAATCGGTAGTTGCCGATGGTGAACACGATCCCTGACAGTAGTGCGCTTCTACACTCGCCTCGTGGGCGATGTACTGAAACTCACCGAATGGACGAGTTGTGGCGGTTGCGCGGCCAAGTGGGGCAAGGACCTCTTGGCCGGCCTGGTCGACGAGCTACCGAGATCGGACGATCCCGGGTTGATCGTCGGGTTGGCTCCGTTCGACGACGCGGCGGTCTACCAGGTGAGCGACGAGGTGGCCATCGTGAGCACCACTGACTTCTTCCCACCTCTCGTCGACGACCCCGTCGACTTCGGAGCCATCGCGGCAGCCAACGCCTGCAGTGACGTCTTCGCCATGGGCGGTCGGGTGATCATGGCGGTGAACGTGGCGGCCTTCCCGGAACACTTCCCGCGCGAAGCAATCGTTGCGATCTTCGACGCGGCGGCCGCCGTGGTCGCCGAGGCCGGGGGTTCGGTGGCCGGGGGACACACGATTCGCAATCCTGAGCCCATCTTCGGTCTGGCCGTTCAGGGGGTGGTCCACCCCGAGCGAATCTTCCGCAAAGAGGGAGCACGACCCGGCGACGTGCTCGTGTTGTCGAAGCCCCTCGGTAGCGGTGTGGCACTCGCGTGCGATTCAGATCGCGCCAAGGTCGACGCGATCGCAGGTATGCGAACTCTCAATCGTCGGGCGAGCGAGATCCTTCGTGCCGCATCCGGAGTCCACGCCGTCACCGACGTGACCGGATTCGGTCTGGCCGGTCATGGTTGGGAGATGGCCGAACGGGCTGGTGCGACGTTCGTGGTCGAGACTCATTCGTTGCCGCTGTATGTCGACACCCTCGATGCGGCGCGTCGGGGAGTGAAGACCGGCGGAGACGCACGTAATCGACAGGCTGTCGAGCGTCACGTCGAGCGTGAGAAGTCGGTTGATGTGGCCTTCGAGACGGTGGTCTTCGATCCGCAGACATCAGGTGGGTTGCTGGCTGCCGTCGATCCATCCTCGATCGACGACGTCGTGACGCGTGACGGTCCCTTCGTCGTGATCGGACGGGTCGAATCGGGCGATGCGGGAATTCGGCTCGTCTGACGTGGCTCGCACGTCGGCCTCCCCGTCGTCGAACTCCGTCCGTCCGACGCGCGATCTCGAACGCGAACTGGGCCGTCAGGGTTATCGAACGATCGTCGGCGTCGACGAAGTGGGCAAGGGAGCATGGGCCGGTCCGTTGGCGGTCGGGGTGGCAATCGTGCCGCGTGACGTCGGCGGATCGCACGCCGTGCCTCACGATGTCGAAGTGTTGATCCGCGACTCCAAGTCGATCTCGGAGAAGAAACGTGAGCGAATGTTCGACGACGTCGTGGCGTGGGTCGACGATTGGTCGGTAGGTATGGCGTCGCCCGTCGAATGCGACCGACTCGGAATGTCACGCGCGCAACGCCTCGCCACCGAACGCGCATTGGCCGGGCTGTCGACTCGTCCCGATGCGGCAATGGTCGACGGCTCGTGGAACTTCGTGTCACCACTCGTTCCGCACGTGACAACAGTGGTGAAAGGCGACACCACATGTCTGTCGATTGCGGCGGCGTCGATCCTGGCCAAAGTCACACGCGACCGTCTCATGCGCTCTCTGGCCGATGAGCATCCGGCCTATCGATTCGAATCGAACAAGGGCTACCCCTGTGCGTGGCATCGGGCCGGGCTCTACGCCCTCGGCCCGTCGGCCATCCACCGACGGTCGTGGGCCTTCATGGACGCACTTGGCTTTTGGACAGGCCTCGAACGAACTTGCGCGGGTTGACTTCTTGCCATGAGGGCCGTGCAGTTTTCCTCTCGCACTGAGACCTGGACCGTGTGACGCGATTCAACCTGCTCAGGACTTCTGAGTGCCGACTTTCAAGTCCTTGAACGGACTCGTCGAGTCGATACCCGGATCTTTGGGAAGTCCGAGGACGCGCTCGGCGAGGATGTTGCGCATCACTTCGTCGGATCCGCCGGCGATTCGTCCGCCGGGAGTGCCGAGGATGAGCTGACTCCACGCGTAGGTTCCCCATTCACCGCTGTCGGCCACCAACTTGGTGCCCAGCAGATGGGAGAGGAAGTCGCCCATGCGGCGCATGTTGTCGGTGCCGACCAACTTGGCCATGCTCAACTCCGGTCCGGGCATCTGGCCGGCCTTGATCTTGTCGAGGGCTCGCTGGTTGTTGTAGGCGGCCACCTTGTTGTTGATGATGAGATTTGCCAGTTCGTCGCGCAAGACCGGATCGTCGGCCACTCCGTAGAACTTGGCCATCTCGATGATGCGGCCGAAGAGATTGATACCTCCGCCTCCGCCGCCGGCACCGATCGCTGCGCGTTCGTTCATGAGGGTGGTGAGAGCGACGTTCCAGCCGTTGTTCACGTCACCGAGGCGTTGGTCGTCGGGGACTCGAACTTCGGTGAAGAACACTTCGTTGAACGACGCCCCACCGGTCATCTGGCGAAGTGGGCGGATCTCGACGCCAGGAGCTTTCATGTCGACGACGAAACCGGTGAGCCCTTTGTGCTTGGGAAGGTTCACATCGGTTCGGGCAATGATCTCTCCGATGTCGCTGTAGTGAGCTCCACTCGTCCAGACCTTCTGGCCGGTGATGATCCATTCGTCGCCATCGCGCTCGGCCTTGGTGGACAGACTGGCCAAGTCGGAACCGGCTCCGGGTTCGCTGAACAGTTGGCAACCGATGATGTCGCCGCGGTACATCTTTTGGAGGTAGGCGTTGCGCGCAGTGTCTGAACCGTGCGCGAGGATCGTGGGGGCCACCATGCCGAGACCGATGGTGAAGCAGCTCATGTTGGGAGTCTCGAACTTCGACTCGAGCGAGTCGTAGGCCCGCTGGTAGGCGCTCGGCAAGGCGCGCCCACCGAAGTCGGTTGGTCCGGAAATCCACCCGAAGCCAGCGTCGAAACGCTTGCGTCGCCACTCCTGAGCGCGGGCCACGTCGTCGCGTTCGCTGTTGCGATCCTTTTCCTCGAACATCGAGACCTTGTCGGAGCCTTCGCCCCACACGAATTTCTTCTCGGCCTGTTTGCGCGTGGCGTTGGCTTCGAGGAAGGCGAGTGCCTCGGCTTCGAAATCGGGCAGCGACGGAAGTCCGGATGCGGTCGACATGGTGCAACACCGTACTGTCGGCTCGAGTCCGGTTTCGATTCGGGCGACGTGTCGAATGCGCCACTAATGTGGGCCCATGGGTCAACCCGTTCTCGTCGTCGAGAAGCCGAGTCGCCGTCCGGGCATCGTCCGCTTCGAAGCCAATCGCAGCCTCTCGGGCATGGGTCACGAGACATTCGTGCTCGGTGACCGGTCGGCACACTCGTCGGCCGACACTCCCTCGGCCGAACTCGCTCGTCGCCTCTTCGCGACCGGTCGGGTGGCGGGTGTGCACGTGTACCAGAACATGGTCACCGTCGATCTGGAGAAAGGCTTCGACTCAGACGGGCTGGTCGACGTCGTGCGAGATCTGTACCAGTACTGGAAGCCCGGAATGGAACCGCCGGCCTTCGAAGATCTGGTTCCCGAGGTCGAGGAGTCATCGGCTCCTACCGTCGATGCTGGTGGCGACCCGAAATTGGCCGAGGCCCTGAAAAAGGTGCCGGCCCACTTGCTGGAGCGCAGCCGAGCCGCCCGTCAGCGCCTGAAGGGTTGATCTGAGCGTCTGAGGCCCACCGTCGGTCTTTTCTAGGGAAATCGACGTTTTGCGGGTGTTTCAGAAATCACGTCGCACGATCACGCAGTGCGGATCGAGCCGATTTACCCTTCTCGCGTGAACTCCGAACCCATGTCGCTCGACGACGCAGCGAAGGTTCTCGGCGTGCACTACATGACGGTGTACCGCTACGTCCGACAGGGGAAGCTGGCAGCTACTCGTGTCAAGGGTGTTTGGCAGGTCACACATCACGCGCTGGAAGAATTCCGGAAGCGGTCGAACGAGCGAGCGACCACGCCGCGGTCGAGTACGGACGCCCGACGGACTGGTGACTACTCGGGTGAGCTCCTGCGTTGCCTGGTGAACGCCGATGCCGGAGGGGCCTGGCAGGTGATCCAGCGGGCCATCGACGCCGGCAGCGACACCGAAGAGGTGTATCTCGACATCGTTTCGCCGGCCCTGGCCGAAATTGGCGCGCAGTGGTCGCGTGGTGAGATCGACATCTCGATCGAACACCAGGCCACTGTCATCGTGACCCGTCTCGTGGGTCAGTTGAGTCCGCGATTCGTCCGCCGTGGTCGACGTCGTGGCGACGTGTTGATCGGCGGCCCGGCCGGGGAGCGTCATGCGCTGCCCCTGGCCATGTTGGCCGACCTCTTGCGACTCGAGGGGTGGGAGGTGCTCGACCTCGGCGCCGATACGCCGGCCAACTCGTTCGTGCACGCGGCGTCGCGCATGCCGGGTCTGACCGCCGTGGGCGTCAGTGTGACCACGCCAGTGGCGGTGCCGGGTGCGGTGGAAGTGGTTCAAGCCCTACGGCGAGCCATCGGCGACGAGGTTCCGGTGGTGCTCGGTGGTGCGGCCATCGCCGACGCCGAGGTGGCTCGAGAACTCGGGGCCGATTTCTTCGCTGACGGAGCTCGGGGGTTCGTCGAGTTCCTGAACGAACTGTCGGGTCGGCCGAGTTCTCGCCGGTCGTCTGCGGGTCGGTCGGGCTCCTCGGTCAGCGACAACTGACCCGACTGTATCGAACACCTGTTCGATACAGTCGGCGCATGGCCACCAGTTCTACGACCGCCTTCTCGATCCGGTCTCTCACGTTCGCCCACGAGCGCACCGTGCCGGTGCATCCCGTCCTCGTACCTGTTGTCGGGTCAGGCCTCGTTCGCGGCCAGACCGTGATGTGCACCGGTCCGGCGTCGATGTCATGTGCAACGGCTCTTCTCGTTGCCCCCACTCAGCACGGATCGTGGGCGGCCGTCATGGGAGTGCCCTCTTTCGGAGTGCTCGCCGCAGCCGACATGGGTGTGGCCCTCGAGCGCATCGTGTTCGTCGACGATCCACATCGCGTCGGCGCCGATGCAGCCAACGTTCTCGGAGCTCTCGTCGACGGATTCGATCTCGTCGTCACGTCGGCCGATGTGATGTCGTCGCTGTCACCGTCATTGGCGCGTCGATTCGCAACCCGTCTGCAGTCGCGCGGTGCGGTGTGCATCGTGGTCGACGACACACGGGCCGTCTCGGCTGATCTGCGTCTCGACACCGAGGTGTCTGCGTGGAGCGGAATCGGTGACGGTCACGGTCGCCTGTGCACGCGTCGTGTACGTGTCGACGTCGATGGTCGTCGTCATCGACTGTCTCGTCGCGATGGTTCACTTCGGCATGAGGTGTTGTTGCCCGGCCCAGGCGGCCAGCTCGAAGAGATCGACGCGGTGAACGTCCCTGATGGCTCGGTCGTCAGGTTGCGCTCGGTGCCATGAGCCCGCCGCGGTGTGCCGTCGTCTGGTGTACCGACTGGCCGGTCACGGCGGCTGTTCTGGCCGGAACGGCCGGTCGGGGCCCGCAGTTCGATCCGAGCGCGCCTCTCGCCGTGGTGCACGCCCGTCGAGTCCAGGCTTGTTCGGCGGCGGCGTCACGGGACGGAGTGCGTGTGGGGCAGACACGACGTGATGCACAAGGAGCGTGTCCGCATCTCGTGCTCGTTCCGCACGATGCCGATCGTGATGCTCGTTTCTTCGAGCCGGTGGTTCGTGCCATCGGTGAGCTGGTCCCACTTCTCGACGTCGAGACACCGGGTCGACTTCTCATGGCCACACGTGGCCCGTCGCGTTACGTGGGTGGAGACGAGCGATTGGCCGAGCGACTGATCGACCTCGCCGTGGGTGCCATCGAGCAAGCGAGTGGAGTTGCAGCGATCGGGGTCGGGATCGCCGACGGACGTGTAGCGGCCATGCTCGCCGCCCGTCGATCGATCGCAACCGGACGACCGATCGTGGTTCCATCGTCGTCCACGGCCGAGTTCCTCGCGCCGCATCCGGTGTCGGTTCTCGTTCCGACCATCGGGGCCGACTCCGACATCGTCGATCTGCTTCGACGTCTCGGCCTCGAGACGTTCGGTCACGTGGCTCAACTCACATCGGCGCAGTTGTCCGATCGTTTCGGCCGTTGGGGCGACGGTCTTTATCGAGTGGTCACCGGTCTCGATGACACGCCGCCAGCGGCCGTTCCACCCCCCGATGATCTCTCGGTATCGCGGGTGTTCGACGATCCGATCGGTCAGATCGATCAGGTGGTGTTCGCAGCCAAGGTCCTGGCCGACACGATCGAGGAGTCGCTGTCCGATCGTGGTCTGGTGTGCACGCGTCTCGTGGTCGATGCCGAGTCCGAGCACGGAGAACGATCGTCACGGGGATGGGTTCATGCCGATGGTCTTGCGTCGGCGGCGATCGTCGATCGAGTGCGTTGGCAGCTCGTCGGTTGGATCGACGGCGACGATCCTCCGTCGGCTGGTATCACGTCGTTGTCGATCGTTCCGACCGACGTGCGTCACGACAGCGCTCAGCAGCGTGGTTTCTGGGGTGAGCGCACTCAGGCCGACGACACGGCTGCCCGCGCCATGACGCGTCTCGTCGGACTGCTCGGTCCCGATGCCGTGACTCTCGCGTCCTGGCGTGGCGGTCGTCATCCTCACGATCAGTTCGAGCTCGTGCCCTTCGCGTCACTTGGTGCCGATGATCGACGTTTGATCCCGCGGCCGATCGCTTCGTCGCCGTGGCCGGGGGCACTTCCGGCGCCGGCACCATCGGTGGTGCACATCGAGCCGCGACCGATCGACGTCGTCGATGGTGATGGTCGTGCTGTCGCCGTGAACGGACGAGGGCTCGTGAGTGCTCCACCGGCACGTGTGCGCATCGGCCGCGACGAGAGGCGAGTCGTGGCGTGGGCCGGACCGTGGCCGTTCGAAGAGAAGTGGTGGACTTCGCAACGGCGACGAGCGGCTCGCTTCCAGTTCGTGCTGGGCGGTGAACGAGGTCCGGACGCCTACATAGTCTGGCTCGAGAACGGCCGATGGTCGATCGTCGGCGAATACCGCTGATTCGCGAACAGGTCGAGGTGTCGGTCAGCCGGCACGCCGGACCAGTGACTTCGACCGGTCGTCGGCGCCCACGGTGAGATCGTCGGAGAGTCGAAAGCCCACACCACGCACCGTGTGCCAGTAGTCGACGGCCGAGCATCGCTCCCGAAGTTTGCGTCGCAGATTCGACAGATGGACATCGACCACATGACTGTCGCCGAACCAGTTCGGTCCCCAGACCGATTCGATCAGTTCGATACGTGTCACCACGTGATTTGGAGTACGACAGATGCGGGCGAACAGGTCGAATTCGAGTTTGGTGGACGGGACGAGATGTCCGTTGACATGGATCTCGCGACGGTTGATGTCGACGACGAGAGGGCCGAAAGTCTGCGAGTCCTCGACGATGGGCGACGACTCGGGCTCGCCACACGAGATTCGCGTGGCGAGGTTGGCGCAACGCAAGGCGATCTCGTCGGCGGCCGTGTCGGTGGCCACCACGTCATCGGCGCCGAAGCGCAGAGCGGCGAGTCGCTGTTCGCGACTGTTGCCGCCCACCACCACGACACCGACGCGTCGAAGGTCGCGAAGTCGTGCGGCGAGCGGAGTCACGGCGGGGTGGATTTCGCGCGCGTCGATCAGGACGACATCGGGCTCGTAGGCGGTGAGCATGGCGACGGTGGCCACCTCATCGACAGTCGAACGCACGGTGTGTCCGATGTGATCGAGGGCGTGCTCGATCGAACGACGGTCGGACGGATGGGAGAGAGCGACGAGAATTCGTCGTTCGGTCGCGCTGCGTCGGACGTGTTGGTGGGAGCGGTTCGGGCGGATCTCGTGAACGGTCATGACGGTCCTTGTCTCGTCGGTCGTGCCCGTGTGTCGGACACGGCCACCGGCGGTGGCACCGGTCATGAGCCGTGACCAGTCGACCTCTCGCGCTTTTTGCCGAAATTCGTCCTGTGGGTGGGACCTGGCCTTGATTGACTGTGCGGGTGACCTCAGCCAACGAGCCGCAACCGGAGACCCGCGCCGTCCGGGGTGGTCGTACGCCTGATGTTCGGGCCCTGGCTCCGGTCCTGTGGGCGTCCACGACCTTCGAAATCGACTCACTTGCCGAAGGTCGTCGTTTGGCCCACTCGTCACGAGCGGCCGAGTTCTACAGCCGGCACGGCAATCCCACGGTGAACGCCTTCGAAGAGGCGGTGGCCGAACTGGAGGGGGCCGAGGCGGCTCGGGCCTTCGCCTCGGGGATGGGAGCGATCGCCGGCGTGGTTCTCGGCTTGTGCAGTAAGGGTGATCACGTCGTGGCGCAGAGACAGGCCTACGGCGGGACCACACAGTTGCTGGCCGGCGTGTGCCCTCGTTTCGGCATCGACGTCACCTTCGTCGATGCCACGAAACCGGGTGCTTTCGCCGACGCCGTGATTCCGGGGCGCACGATGCTCGTACTCGCCGAGACACCGGCCAATCCGCTGCTCGATCTGGCCGACCTCGACGAATTGGGTGCGATCAAAGGTCCGATCACCGCAGTCGATTCGACCCTTGCTACTCCTCTCGGTGTACGACCGCTCGAATATGGCGTGCAGTTGACGATCCACTCGGCCACCAAGGCCATGGCCGGACACAACGACGCAACCCTCGGAGTGGTGACTGGTGAGCGCGATCTCATCGACGCCCTATGGGGGTTCGCCGTTCTGCAAGGAGCGTGTGCGTCGCCGTTCGACGCGATGAACGGATTGCGTGGCCTGCGAACGCTCGGTCCGCGTCTGCGTCAGCAAGAAGAAACGGCGGTGGCAGTCGGGCGGATGCTCGAATCGCACTCGGCGGTCTCGTGGGTGCGGCATCCGCGTCTCGAGTCGCATCCGCAGTTCGAACTCGGCGCGCGGCAGTACCGGCGATTCGGGGGAGTGCTGTCGTTCGAGTTGACTGGTGGTTTCGACGCCGGAGCCCGTTTCGTCGATTCGGTACATCTGTGTCGACAGGCCACGTCGATGGGCGGTCCCGAGACCCTGGTGACTCATCCGGCGTCGACGACCCATGCCGGATTGCTGCCCGAGGAGCTGGCGGCAGCCGGCATCACGCCCGGGACGGTGCGTATGAGTTGTGGGCTCGAGCACACCGACGACGTCCTCGCTGACGTCGCCCAGGCCCTCGGGTAGGTGTTCTGAGTCGGACGACCCCTTGTGGGATCGAACATATGTTCGATAACGTCTCGTCGTGGCACGAACGAATCAGTCCTGGGGGATGCAAGGCCCCTCCACCTGGGCCGAACTCGAAGCCCGTCTCTCCGGCCGCTCCCATCAGGGGTCGGCTCCGGTCACCCCTCGTCCGCCAGAGCCTGATTCTCGTGCGATGCCTCGGGTCCGATCCCGTGTGCCGTATGCCGAATTGCACTGCCACTCGAATTTCTCGTTCCTCGACGGGGCCTCTGACCCCGACGAACTGGTTGCCGAGGCCGATCGTCTCGACCTCACCGCTCTCGCTCTCACCGATCGCAACGGTTTGTACGGTGTCGTGCGGTTCGCCGAAGCGGCACGCGAGGTCGGCCTTCCGACGGTGTTCGGCTCCGAACTCGTCGTGCAGCACACCACCGGTGAACGGCAGCTCGTCGTCCTCGCCGACGGTCCGGCGGGCTACACACGACTCGCCCGTGCGATCAGTCTTGCGCAGTTGAACGGATCGAAGAATGCGCCACGTTGCACCATCGCCGATCTGGCCGAAGAAGGGCGCGGACACTGGTGGGTTCTCACCGGCACACACGACGGAATCGTGCCTCGCGCCCTCGCCGAACACGGCCCGAGCGCGGCGATTCGCGAACTGCGCGATCTGGTCGATGCATTCGGACGCGACCGAGTGGTGGTCGAACTGTGGGATCAGGGTGATCCCCTCGACTCGGCACGCAACGACGCATTGGCAGAAATGGCAGCTCGACACGACGTGCAGTGCATCGCGGCGACCGACGTGCGTTACGCCTCGCCGGCCGGCCGTCGTCTGGCGTCGGCTCTTGCCGCCGTGCGACGACGTTCGAGTCTGACCGAAGCCGATCCGTGGGCAGCGGTGTCGGGAACCGCTCATCTGCGCAGTGGTGACGAACAGAGTCGGCGGTTCGCCCGCTATCCCGGTGTGGTCGAGATCGCGGCCGAGATCGGTCGGGCTTCGGCATTCGATTTGTCCCTCGTCGCCCCCAGACTTCCGCCGTACCCGTGTCCCGACGGACTGACCGAGATGCAGTTCTTGCGTCGTCTCGCCGAAGAGGGTGCGACACATCGCTACGGTCGACGTCCAGCGGCCGGCGAAGACCTCAGTCTGCGATCACGGGCCTGGCGAGCTGTCGACCACGAGTTGTCGGTGGTCGACGCACTCGGTTTCGCCGGTTACTTCCTCGTGGTGTGGGACATCGTCCAGTTCTGTGTGCGTTCCGACATCTATTGCCAGGGCCGGGGAAGCGCGGCCAACAGCGCCGTGTGCTACTCACTCGGCATCACCAAGGCCGATGCAGTGTCACTCGGGTTACTTTTCGAACGTTTCCTGTCGCCTGAACGTGACGGACCGCCCGACATCGATCTCGATATCGAGAGCGGTCGTCGCGAAGAAGTGATCCAATACGTGTACGAACGTTATGGCCGTCATCACACGGCTCAGGTGGCCAATGTGATCACGTATCGCGCCCGTTCGGCCGTGCGCGACATGGCACGTGCTCTCGGTTACGCGCCGGGCCAGCAGGACGCCTGGTCGAAACAGATCGATCGATGGGGGCGGGTGCACAAGGTGGCCGAGCAGACCGGTCCCGACGGTCGACCCGATCACAGCATTCCGGCCGACGTTCTCGAGTTGGCGTCGAGTATCGAAGACATGCCACGGCATCTCGGAATCCATTCGGGTGGCATGGTGATCTGCGACCGGCCGGTCATCGAAGTGTGTCCGGTCGAATGGGCCACCATGCGTGATCGCAGCGTGTTGCAGTGGGACAAGGACGATTGCGCGGCAGCCGGACTCGTGAAATTCGACCTACTCGGACTGGGCATGTTGTCGGCTCTGCACGGTGCCGTCGACCTCGTACGCGACGTCGAAGGAATCGAGATCGATCTGGCCACGCTCCCACAGGACGACGACGTCTATGCCATGTTGTGCCGAGCCGACACCGTCGGTGTGTTCCAGATCGAGTCCCGTGCGCAGATGGCCACCTTGCCACGGCTCAAGCCCCGCCGCTTCTACGACTTGGTGGTGGAGGTCGCACTCATCCGCCCCGGACCCATCCAAGGCGGCTCGGTGCATCCCTACATCCGTCGGCGCAACGGCCAGGAGCCGATCACCTATCTGCATCCTCTCCTCGAGAACAGTCTCGGAAAGACGCTCGGCATTCCGCTCTTTCAGGAGCAACTCATGCAGATGGCGATCGACGTCGCTGGGTTCACGCCATCCGAGGCCGATCAACTGCGTCAGGCCATGGGGTCGAAACGCAGTGCCGAACGTATGCGACGTCTACGTGATCGTCTGTACGTCGGGATGGCCGAGCGTGGAATCGTCGGTCCGATCGCCGACGAGATCTTCGACAAGATGGCTGCGTTCGCGAACTACGGGTTCCCCGAGAGTCATTCGGTGTCGTTCGCCTATCTCGTGTACGCGTCGTCGTGGCTGAAGTTGCATCATCCGGCGGCGTTCTACGCCGGCTTGTTGAATGCCCAACCGATGGGTTTTTGGAGTCCTCATTCACTCGCCCAGGACGCACGACGGCATGGTGTCGTGGTTCGTACGCCCGATCTGGCGGTATCTGATGCCGGCGCCACCCTCGAATCATGTCCTGAGAGTCATGGGGACTACGCCGTTCGCCTCGGACTCGGTGAGGTGCGCGGTGTCGGAACGGAACTTGCGACATCGATCGTCGACGATCGTCGACGCAATGGCGCGTATTCGTCCATCGAAGACCTCGTACGACGCATTCCGTCAGTCACCCGAGCTCACGTGGAAGCGTTCTCGACGGCCGGAGTCTTCACCGAATCCTTGGGTGTGAGCCGCCGTGAGGCGTTGTGGGCAGCTGGCGCGGCATCCGATTCACGCTCGGATCGTCTCGAAGGTGTTCTCACGGCAGCCCATGCGCCGCGGCTTCCCGGACTGGAGCCCGTCGACGAAGCCATCGCCGACCTCTGGGCCACCGGAATCGCGCCAACCGGACACCCCACGCAGTTCGTGCGCGCGCGCCTCGACGAACTCGGTGTGGTGACAGCCGATCGGTTGGCCACGATCGATGCCGAGCGAGTGTGGGTGGCCGGTGTCGTCACCCATCGCCAACGTCCGGCGACGGCGCAGGGCACCACGTTCATGAATCTGGAGGACGAAACCGGACTCATCAACGTGGTCGTGTCGGTGGGTTGTTGGAAGCGATTTCGAGCCGCGGCTCGTGGCGCATCCTCACTTCTGGTGCGAGGCCGTCTGCAACGGGCCGAGGGAGTGGTCAACGTCGTCGCCGATCACATCGCCCCACTGCGGGGATCTGGTGAGGAATGTTCACCGTATGGGTCGAAAAGTCTCGCCAGAAACTGGCGCTGACTGTTTCGCTCAGTGGCGAGACGTGGTGGAAGCCATCACGCCGAGCGCGACGAACACCGTTCCGGCCACGTACCTCTGCACGAACGGCAGGGTGCGTCCCGACACGAGCACCTGTCGCAGTGCACTCGCCGTGAACGCATAGGTTCCATCGGTCAGGCATCCGATCGCCACGAAGATCGAACCGAGAATCAACGATTGCGACCAGGCCGCTCCGTTGTCGGGATCGATGAACTGCGGCAGATACGACAAGAAGAAGAGTGCAACTTTCGGGTTGAGGGTGTTCACGACCACACCTTGGCGGAATGCGCGGGACTGCGACATCGAGGGCATCGCGCCGGCGATCGTGTTCGGTACGGTCGCCAAGGTTCGAATTCCGACGAACACCAAGTAACCGACTCCCAACCACTTGACGGCATTGAATGCGGTAGCCGATGTGGCGAGAACCGCCGACAGTCCGACCGACGCTGCGATCACGTGGACGAAATTGCCGAGTTCGAGTCCGGCTACGGCCGCGAATCCAACCTCTCGGCCGTCCGAAACGCTGCGATTCAAGACGTAGATCACCGCCGGTCCAGGAATCACGAGCAGCGCGAGTGACGCAACGGCGAAGGTGATGACGGACGACAGGTCGGGCACGGAGCGACTCTAGGAGTCAGTGGGTGTCAGGGACGAACATTGATGGCGGTCGCGGGCGGTCCGATTTCGATCAGGTCGTCGACGAGCGCGGCGAGGTCGAACGGAACGAAGTGAGCGTCAGAGGCACGTAGTTCGTCGGGTGTCCACCAGCGGATTTCGTGGAGGAATTCGGTTCGTAATTCGTCCCACGAGAGGGAGGGCTCGGGTGGGAATTCGTGATCGATGGTGACGAGGTGGATGTGCTCGCGTTGACCGTCCCAGTTGCCGTCGAGGAACGGGAAGTGGTGCTCACGCGTCCAGATGTGTGGGCCGATCTCTCGGCCCGCCAAACCGATTTCCTCGTGGAGTTCCCGTTGGAGGGCATCGACGTGGCTCTCACCGATTTCGAGACCGCCACCGGGCAGAGCCCATCGCGTCCCGGCCGGAAACTCGAAACGAACGAGGAGGATCGACGGCCGAGGGCTGAGCACCACGGCCCGGGCCGCCGGTCGGATCCGGAGATCGTCAGTCACCTCGATCAGTCGCCAGGGGTGTCACGTAAGCCGTCATTGAAGGCCCGGTACATCTCGTAGACGTTCTTGCACTCCTCGCACATCGGTAGTCGCTTCGGGTCGCGAGACGGCACCCAGACATAGCCGCACAAGGCCTCGATCGGCGTCCCGGTCACCCGAGCCTCCAGGATCTTGGCCGCTGCATTCTCACCCGGGCCGACTTTCACGATGTGGGCTCGGGTGGGTTCGCCGGTCTCGGTGACCTCGTCGATGTCGACGTCGATGTCGACATCGGGGCGGGTCTGCGTCGAACTCACCACGTCAGTCAACCAGATCTACACTGACTCGCATGCCCGTGTACGAGTTCCGCTGCAAGACCTGCGATGTCACGTTCGACGAACGCCGATCCATGTCGGCGGCCAACGATCCGGCGACGTGTCCCGACGGCCATGCGAATGCCGTACGTCTCCTGTCGGTGTTCGCATCAGTGGGTGGCGCTGTGGCGACCTCATCGAGTCCGGCGCCACGCGCCGGTGGCGGATGCGGTTCGGGTTGTGGATGTGCGCATTGACGGTACGTCGACTGATGGAAATTCGATTCTCCCGCCCGACGACGTGGGAGAAGGACGAGTAGGTTGATCGTATGGCTTCTTGGATCGTGACCATCGTGGCGACGGCAGTCGGCATCGGTGTGGGTGCGCGAGCACTCGGTGCGCGCCCGAAGCCGATCCCGGTGCGAGTTCGGCCGGAGCGTCGACGCTGACTCTGTACGTCGACGGTTCGCACTGGTGGTTTCGTGACCGACACTGGTGCCATTTGGTGAGTGACACGAGCGTCGACGAGTTGCACGACTTCGCGGCCCGCCTCGGGCTGTCGGAACGAGCCTTTCACGGCGATCATTACGATCTGCCCGACGAGTACCGTCCACGAGCGATCGCGGCCGGCGCGCACGAAGTGGGGAGCCGCGACATCGTGCGCATTCTGCGTGACACCGGGCTACGTCGTCGCGTCGGGGCCGACGAGCGGCCACACGTCGTGCGCTGACGACGGTCCGAATCGGATCCAGGCCTCGATTCGCAATCCGTGACGCGACGCGCCGACGACCTCGGCGACGAGTGGATCGGATAGATCGAGTGGAAGAGGTGTTCGTTCAGCCATGACAAGACCGCGCAGGTCGGTGTCGAGCGTCGCGTCGTGGATGATGGCGAAGAGATCGGCGAGGCGATCGCGCTGGGGGTCGACCGCCACACTCAGCGACCCGATGAGGCGGTGATCGACGAGAAAGATCAACAGGCGATCTCGAGGTGACATGAGGGACGCGGCCAAGTCGGCGACATCACGCGGATCGACCAATGGGTCGACGCCGGCACGAAGTAGCGAGCGAGTGATCATGGGGACTCCGTTCGTGAGGAACGGGGAAGTCGAGTCGAGATTAGAAGAGGGGTGTGACGGGGTCGGACGACTCAGCCAGCGACCTGCACACTGATCAGCACCGCTCCCACCCCGACGGCGAGTGGCGCGAGGTAGGTCGCCCAGGTCGGAGCCGGCTTCCACGACGGTGCCAGCATCACGACACCGCACAGCGCGCCGGCCACGGCACCACCGACGTGTCCACCGATCGAGATTCCCGGAATGGTGAAGGTCAACACGAGGTTGATCACGAGAAGCGCGCCGATGCCGGTTTGGAACACGTTCATGCCACGGCGTTGCATGCCGATGGCGGCCGCCGCCATCAGGCCGAAGACGGCTCCCGATGCACCGCCGTGCAATCCGCCTCGATCGGCTTGGATGACGAGAGCACCGAGTGATCCACCGAGAAGGGATGCCATGTACAGAAGTCCGAAACGCAGGCGACCGAGCGGCGGTTCGAGCATCTGGCCGAGTTGATAGAGGAGCCACATGTTCATGCCGATGTGCAAGATGCCGAAGTGGAGAAATCCGGCAGTCACCAACCGATACCACTCGCCGGTGATCTGCAGGACGAATTTGTTCAGACCGAGCTGGAATTCGCGTTCGGACACCTGGCTCCCGAAGCCGGCGGCACCGACGTCACCGGACACCACCCATACGAACACCCCCACGTTGATCACGATGAGGGCGAGGGTGACGAGGATCGACTGGCGAGCGTTCCAATAGCGAACTCGAGTGGAAGCCGACGGCCGAGACCGGCGGAGGCAATCGATGCATTGGCTACCCACCGACGCTTGAACGAGGCATTCGCCGCACGCCGGTCGACCACATCGTGTGCACGACCGACCGGTCACTCGGTCGGGATGACGTGTGCAATGGGCGACAGTGGGGGGAGGGAACTCGGACATATCAGGTGATGGGGTCGGTGTTCACCGTACGAGAGACGGTACCCCTGATTGCTACGGTCGGAGCGGTTGGGGGACGGTTGTCCGCCACAGCGCGAAGGGGGAGAGCATGGCCTGGGATTTCGAAACCGAGCCCGAGTTCGAAGAGAAGTTGGAGTGGATGCGCGGGTTCGTGCGCGATGAGATCATTCCACTCGAAACCCTGGCCGATGTTTGGCGCGCTCCGGGTGGCCGGGAGAAGTTCGCGACCGTCACCCAACCGTTGAAGGACGAAGTGAGACGGAGAGGCCTCTGGGCGGCGCATCTCCCACCCGATATGGGTGGCCTCGGATTCGGTCAGGTGAAGCTCGGCCTCATGCACGAGATCCTCGGGCAATGCGGCTACGCGCCGAGCATCTTTGGCAACAACGCGCCCGACAGCGGCAATGCTGAATTGCTCGCCGTCGGCGGAACGCCCGAACAGCGCGAAACGTGGATGCAGCCACTCCTCGAGGGCCGTTTGCGATCGTGCTTCAGCATGACCGAGCCAGGGGCTGGTGCCGATCCGACTTTGCTCAGCACCTCGGCCATGCGCGACGGCGACGAATGGGTGATCAACGGGCACAAGTGGTTCTCGTCGAACGCTTCGGTCAGCGACTTCCTCATCGTGATGGCTCGGACCGGCGACGCCGACACGAGTGCCTACAAGGCCTACTCGATGATCATCGTGCCGACGAGGACTCCGGGCGTCAACATCGTCCGTGATGTGCCCACCATGGGCGAACCCGATCACCGGACCGGCGAACCCGGAGGCCACGCCGAGATCGTGTACGACAACGTTCGAGTGCCGTTCGGCAACGTCGTGGGTGGGGCCGACGGAATCGGCCAGGGTTTCGCGCTGGCCCAAAAGCGCCTCGGCCCCGGACGCATCCATCATGCGATGCGTTGGCTCGGACAGAGTCGTCGCGCTTTCGACATGTTGTGCGAGCGCGCGCTGACTCGGTACACGCACGGCAGCATCCTCGCCGAAAAGCAGATGGTTCAGGACTGGATCGCCGAGAGTTACGCCGAGATGCAGGCGGCGCGCCTTCTCACCCTTCAGGCGGCGTGGAAGATGGACAAGTTGCACGAAGCGGGCAAGCACTACAGCGATGCGCGTGTCGAGATCGGTGTCATCAAGTTCTGGGGTGCCAAGGTGCTCTACAACGTGATCGATCGAGCGATTCAGATCCACGGCAGTCTCGGCTACACGACCGACCTTCCTCTCGAGTCCATGTATCGAGCGGCTCGTGCCGCTCGTATCTACGACGGTCCGGACGAAGTCCACAAGGTAACTGTGGCTCGTCAGATCCTGAAGGGCTACCGGCCGAGTGATCCCCCGCTCGAGCACATACCCACGCGGCGTGCGGCGGCCGAGCAGAAGTTCGCCGACGTGCTCGACGCGGTGTCGATCAACGGCTGACCGAAGGTCTCAGCCGAGCACTCGCGACGCGACGTTCGTCGGATCGAAGTCGTCGGCCCGCGTGGGTCGTGCTACATGGAAGCCCTGGACGTAGTCACAGCCGAGCGCGCGTAGTCGTTGCAACTGGTGATTCGACACGACCCACGCCGCGATCACCGAGACGTCGAGTCCGTGTGCGAGTTGGACGAGACCGCGCACCATCGGATCGTCACGGTCGTCGACGTCGAGAGGACGCACGAACGATCCGGCCAATTTCACGAAGTGCGGAGTGGATGCCCGCAGATCGGACAGCGACGACCGGTGACCACCGAAGTCGTCGATGGTGAGCACGAAACCGAGGCGATGGAGCGACCGAAGGGTTCGAGCGGCCTCGTCGTCGTCGAGAACGTCGGATTGGTACTCGATCGAGAGATTGCCAGGGGCGAGTCCATGTCGGCGTACGGCGGTCGTGAGATCCTCCACGAAACCGACATGGACCACTTGGTGGGCCGAAACGTTCACGTGAACGCGAAAGTGCCGGTCGGCTCGTCCGTCGGCGATCCAGGAGGCCAGGACCCGTAGAGCCTCGTCGACGACCCAGGCGCCGATCGGTACGACGAGGCCGGTCTCTTCAGCTAAATCGACGAAGTCGGCCGGAGTGAGCACTCCTTCGGTCGGATGGTCCCACCGCAACAAAGCTTCGGCCGCCTCCACACGACCGGTGTGCAAGGCGGCGATGGGCTGGAACACGAGGTGCAACTGCTGCTCGGCGAGAGCTCGCTCGAGATCGAGACGAAGGCGACCGCGTCGTTCGACCGCATGGCTCATGGCATCGGTGAACGGCTCGCAACGACCCTTACCGCGTGTCTTCGCGCGATACATCGCGGTGTCGGCCCGTCGGACCAGTTCGAGTGCGACGTCGAGTGGTGCGCCGTTCAGGGCGACCGAACGATCGGTTGGCTTCCACGTCGCGACTCCGACACTGACCCCCGTCGACATCCGTTGGCCGTGGAGGACGACGGGTTCGGCGGCGGCCGCGATGATCCGCTCGGCAAGGTCGAGTGCGGCCGTCTCGTCGCCCACCCGTTCACAGAGAACGACGAATTCGTCGCCTCCCATTCGTCCGATCACGTCGTCGGGTCGGGTGCTGGCCACCAGTCGCCGACCGATCAGTGCGATGAACGCGTCGCCATCGTCGTGTCCGAACGTGTCGTTGACGATCTTGAGATGATCGATGTCGACATACAGAACGGCCAATGCACGACCGTCGATACGCGATCGCTCGACGGCCTCGGCCACGCGACGAAGGAAGAGTTGCCGGACGGGGAGGCCGGTGAGGGCGTCGTGCGTGGCTTGATGGGCGAGCTCGGCGTGGAGTCGAGCCGAAGAGGTGACGTCGCGGCACCAGGCAGTGAATCCACCGTCGGGTGTACGTACGACGGTGCAATCGAGAGTGAGGGAGTCACCGACGGTGTCTCGGACGACGACGTCGCCACGCCAGTGGCTGAGATCGCCGATGAGGAGAGCCCGTGGAACTTGATCGCGGAGAGTCGACGCCAGATTGTCGACTCGTGCTGGTCCCACGAGACGTCGGGTCGACTCGTTCGCGAACGTGACCGTACCGGCGTCGTCGACCGACCACACGATGTCAGGTGTGCGATCCAGGACGTGATGGGCGTTGTCGTCGGCGTGGTCGACCACCACAGTCCCGAGGTAGCCGAGCAATGTGCCGTCGGCACCGAGTCGAGGTGACATCACGACGTGCGCGTGCCTGGCGATGCCGTCGATTCCGATGTCGAAGTCGGTATCGAAGCCTTCCGTCGTGCGACTCGACCAGTCTCGTTCGATCTCGGTGCGGCGCGTCGGTGCAGCCGCGGCCCACGGCGTGCGTCCGATCATCGTGCCACCGGTCGCCGACAAGCGGGTGCTCACGGAGTCGGCCGCGAGTACACGGCCCGCCGGGTCGGTTTCGAACAGACCGATCATCGTTCGGCGGGTGTCTCGGGGATCAGGGCGAGATACACACGGATCATCTCCCGTCAGTGTGGCACGGGGTGGTTGGCCGAACGCGGAGGGTGGTCAGCTGGAGACGGTTCCGGTGAGTCCCGTCGACGCCAGAGAGGCCAGTTCGATGGCGCGGATCAGGTCGGCTCCGGGCGTGCCGTCCAGGAACTCGAGGCGTTGACTGAGTGCGTACAAGGTGACGAGATACGTGTGGGTCTCACCGTTTGGAGGGCACGGAGGGGACCAGCCGACGATCGGAACATCGGGTCGGCCGAGATCGTTCACACCCTCGATGGCTCCGGCGGCCGATCCGCCCGTGCCGATGGTGGTCACGAAGGGGTCGATGTTGGCCACCACCCAGTGCACGAGAGGCGCGCCGGTCGGTCCGGTGGCGTCGAGATCGGTCACCACCAGAGCGAAGGACTGGGTCTCGATCGGGGCACCCGACCACACGAGAGGGGGAGATACGCCGTCACCCGAGCAGGTGTGATCGATCGGGATCGGCTGTCCGTCGTTCCACGGAGCAGTGAGAGTGAAGACCTCGAGGGGAGTCGTCGAGAGTTCGAGGGATCCGTCGATCACGGTGGGCGCCGTGGTCCCGTCGATGATGGTCTGTCGTTGATCGGCGCGGGGAGGTGCCATCTCGCGACCGTCCGACGAACACGCGGCGATCAGAATCCCGAGCGACACAGCGATGGCGACGGGTGTGAGGCGCGTCGAGCATCGGCCGACTCGTGCTTCGAACGTCACGCCTCACACGCTATTGGACCCCGGCGCCGATGTCGTCCTCGGCAGTAGCGTGGACGACATGGGTGTCGAGGCGACCAGCGAGGAACTCTGCGTTCTCACGGTCCATGCCCACCCCGACGACGAAGCATCGAAGGGAGCGCCCACCCTCGCCGCCTATCACGAGACCGGAGTGCGCACCGTTCTCGTGTGCTGCACCGGAGGCGAAGAAGGAGATCTGCAGAATCCACGTCTGCGCGAACCGGGCCAGCCTTTCCACGGCCTGACCCCTGAGCAAGAGCGCGACGTCATGGCTCGCGTTCGACCCGGAGAGTTGGCCGAGTCGGCGCGCATCATCGGTTTCGACGAAGTCGTGATGTTGGGATATCGAGATTCGGGAATGCTCGACTCGCCGGCCAATGATGATCCGACGTCGTTCCACCGGGCCGATCTCGACGAGGCGGTCGGTCGGCTCGTGACGGTCATTCGACGCACACGGCCCCAAGTTCTGATCACCTACAACGACGATCAGCGCGGTTACCCGCACCCCGATCACGTGAAGGTCCACGAAATTTCGGTGCTCGCCTTCGAACGGGCCGGTGATCCGACGTGGTACCCCTGGGCCGGTCCGGTGTTCCAGCCGTCGAAGCTCTATTACACCGTGTGGTCGAAGGCGCGCATGCTTCTGGTCCACGAAACGATGCTCGCCCGAACCGGGTCGTCACCGTTCGACGAGAAGTGGTTGGCCCGTCCGAGTCACGACGAACGCATCACGACGCGACTGCACGTCGGCAAGTACCTCTGGGCTCGTACCGGAGCACTTCGTGCCCATGCCACACAAGTCGACCCCACCGAACCGTGGTGGTTCGGATTGAGCGATGACGAACTGGCCGAGGTCTACCCGTATGAAGACTGGATCCTGGCCCGATCCACTGTCGGAGGTCCGGCCGACGACGACGTCGAGACCGATCTCTTCGCTGGAATCGCCGATGTTCTGGAACTCCCCGTCGAATCTCCCGGACGCCTCGTCGATCCTTCGCAGGCGGCAGCGTCGTGAGCGGCGTTCAGTACCGACTCGTACTCGGCAAGAAGGATGAGCGGGTCGACGGACCCGACGACGCCGCAGTGGTCGTGACGATCGCCTCGGCCGACGCAGCCCTCGACCCGTCAGTCGCCTTCATGCTCGGGAAACTCAAAGCGACCGGTCCGACCGGCCCCTTGTTCGACGCGTTGTCGTCGGGTGATGCCGCCCGCCGCATCGCCGAACTCGTAGCCAACGATTAGGAGCGCCGCATGGCATTGCGCAGCGCGCGGTAGCCGATCAGGATCGCCCCCGACTCGTCCACCAGTCGCCGAAATTCAACGTCGACGGTGACGAGAGCCAGGTCGTCGATCCAACCATCGGCGGCCGCTCCGGCGAGGGCCCGTACTTCGGCAGTATCGATCGCCGGTTGCACGTGAATCTCGGTGACTCCGGGTCGTAGGTTCTCGAAAGCTCGACGAACCCGAACTCGACTTCCAGCCGACCAGTCGTGATCGAAGTGATCAGGGAACACCACGCCTTCGTCGGCGGCCAAGCGTCGGAAGGGGAAACCCGCCTGCTCTTCGGTGATGGTCGACGGAAGTCGAATCGGTAGTCGGAACTCGATGGCCAGATCGAGGTACACGTCGAAGAATTCGGGTCGCAAGGTGATCGCCGTGAGATGGGGAGCGAGATGACTCACGTCGAATCCCCAGAGGATGGCCCGTTCGATCTGGGCGCGGCACTCGCGACGCACCTCCTCGGGATCGGCGTGCTCCCACAGATCGTCGATGTCGCGAGGAAATCCACCGTCACCTGAGAGGAGCGACGGCGAATGAGTGATCGGACCCCATCGATACACCGGATGTTCCGCGTTGAGAGTCAGGTGGACACCGATGTCTTCTCCCGAGTACTCGAGTGCGGCATGACGGGCCCAGGGTGCCGGGACCATGACCGATGCACAGGTGGCGAATCCGTCGCGTAGAGCGCGATACACACCCTCGTTGGCGGCGTGGCACGAGCCGAGGTCGTCGCACGAGACGATCACCAGTCGGGTGTCGGAGTCGTAGCCGAGTCGTTCGGCGAGTTCGGTCACGGCGTCACGCTACCTCTCGGTGTCACGAGCACGCCGACCACAGGCCCCGTCGTTCGGTACGGGCTCGGCGTTCGGCTCGGCGAATCTCGTCCTCGAGCCCAGTGTTCGGGGGGATGAAGAGCGTTCGGGCGAATCCTTCGCGCACGAGAAGTTCGTTGACAAAGATTCGATCTTCAGCTCGATAGACGTAGGCGAGAAGGCGGTCGTAATCATCACGTGTCTCGACATCGCGGACGACATCGACGAAGGCCCCAACCGGAAGGAGTTCGGCCAGGCGACGTGACGCTTCGGGTCCGTAGCACTCGATCGGTGTGCCGGGCTTCTTGGTCTCGGGGGTGTCGATGCCGATCAGGCGTATCCGTTCGACGACCGCGCGACCTTCCACCGAGAAGAGGACGTCGAGGGTGTCTCCGTCGACATGTCCGACGACTTCTCCGTTGGCCCCAGGGGGAAAGTCGGGGGCCGACGCGCATGCGGTGAGCAATACGACGACGGCAAGTGCCTGCAGGAGACGAGGTTCGGCCACGGCCGAATGTGGGATCAGATGCGTTCGATGAGAGTGCCGGTGCCGAGTCCGCCACCGCAGCACATCGAGACGAGTCCGTAGCGGCCGCCCGTTCGTTCGAGTTCGTAGAGCGCCTTCGTCATGAGGATCGCTCCCGTTCCACCGAGGGGATGGCCGAGGGCAATGGCGCCGCCGTTGGGGTTGGTGCGGGACAAGTCGGCGCCGACGGCTTTGGCCCAGGCGAGGACGACCGAGGCGAAGGCTTCGTTGATCTCGAACGTGTCGATCTGGTCGATCGTGAGGCCGTTGCGTTCGAGGAGGCGTTCGGTGGCATCGATAGGTCCGGTGAGCATGAGCACCGGATCGACACCGACCAAGCAACTGTCGACCACACGAGCCCGCGGTGTGAGGCCGAGTTCGGCGGCTTTCTCGGCCGTCATCATGAGAATGGCGGCGGCCCCGTCGGAGATCTGAGACGAGTTGCCGGCGGTGTGGACTCCGTTCTCGCGAGCGACCGGCTTCAAGGTGGCCAACTTCTCGAGGGTTGTCTCACGGATTCCTTCGTCTCGCGACACGCGGTGCGTGGTGCCGGTGGGTTTGCCGTCCTCGTCGAGATCAGGCGCGTCCACTTCGATGAACTGACCGTCGAAACGACCTTCGGCCCACGCGCGAGCGGCCCGCTCCTGCGACTCGAGTCCGAAGGCATCGGTGTCGGCGCGGGTGATGTTCCACTTGTCGGCGATGCGCTCGGCACCCTCGAACTGGGACGTGAATTCGTATTGCTCGAAGTACGACTTCGGCACCGGAACACCGAGGCCGAGTGCCTTCGACGAGTTGCTGCCGATCGGCACACGACTCATCGACTCGACACCGCAGGCCATGGCCACGTCGACGACACCCGACGCCACGAGCGACGCGGCGAGTCCGGTGGCCTGCTGACTCGAGCCGCACTGAGTGTCGACCGTCGTACACGCGGTCGACAGAGGTAGCCCGGCCGACAACCACGACGTACGGGTGATGTTGAAGCTCTGCGCTCCGACTTGGCTCACGTTGCCGCCCACGACCTGCTCGACGACGGCCGGGTCGATACCGGTGCGGCGAATCACCTCTTTTTGGACCAGGCCCAGGATTTCGGCGGGATGGAGGGTCGAGAGGCCTCCGTTCTTGCGGCCGACCGGAGTGCGGACTGCTTCGACGATGACGACCTGGCGTGCGGAGGAGTTCGACATGAGGGGCATCCTAGGGTCACACTTCCAGGGTGACCGAGTCGATCAGCCGTATCAGCCGCTTCCAGCCCGCCATCGCTCCGCCCGCCGATGTCGACGCACATCTCTACGTTCACGTCGTGGAATCGAGGGTCTGGATCCACGACGAACAAGTGTCACCCGACTGGGGTCGACACTTTCTCGGAGTTCTCGACGGACGGGCCTACTGGGGAGTCGACGTCCCGTCCGATCTCTCACTCGATCCGTCGGACGGCGCAGCTCTCGATCTGTTCAGTCTCTTCGGCCGAACGTCGGAAGACGAGTGGCTGGCGGCTGGACGAGCGGTACAGATCGTCGACTGGGCGCGCACGCACCGCTTCTGCGGGCGTTGCGGCACTCCCACCGAACTCGCCCACAACGAGCGGGCCATGCGATGTCCGGCGTGCGGGCACATGGCGTTCCCGCGACTCGCTCCGGCGATGATCACCCTCGTGACGCGCGGTGAACCGGGCCCCGATCAAGAAGCTCTCCTCGCGCGAGGAGTTCAGTTCCGCATGCCGATGTTCTCGTGCCTGGCCGGTTTCGTCGAACCGGGTGAGACGCTGGAAGGTGCCGTGATTCGCGAAGTTCGCGAAGAAGTGGGCGTGGTGGTCGATCGAGTTCGCTATCTCGGCAGTCAACCCTGGCCCTTCCCGCACAGTTTGATGCTCGGTTTCCGTGCCGAGTGGACGAGTGGCGACATTGTCTGCGACCCGACCGAGATCGCCGAGGCGAACTGGTACCGCAAGGACGACTTGCCGCCGATTCCCCCGGGCATCTCGATCGCTCGCAAGCTGATCGATCATTGGCTCGCCGAGTGACAACAGGCCGAATGCCCGGCCTAGTAAGGGCGCGTCAGGCGAGCTTCTCGGCGAACCAGTCGAGGATGATCTCGAAACGTTGACGACGGTGAACCGGCGAACCGGCGCGAGAGAGTTCGTGAGTCTCGGCGGGGAATCGATAGAAGACGACGTCCTTGCCGAGCAGTCGGAGAGTGACGAACAATTCTTCGGCCTGACTGATCGGACAGCGCAGATCGTTCTCGCTGTGCACGATCAGAACGGGGATGTCGATGTCGCGTGCGAGAGTGCTGGGCGACATGCGCAGGTACTCGGCTGGATCTTCAACCGGGTCGGGGCCGTGCTCGACGCGGAACATGGTGCCGATGTCACTCGACCATTCCTCGGTGAGAAGGTTGTTCACCGAGCGTTCGGTGCACACCGTACGAAGTCGCCCGCCGTGTCGGGCAGCGAGCAACGTGGCCATGTAGCCGCCGTAACTTCCACCTTGCATGCCGACGCGTGAGCGGTCGCAGAACTCGTAACGATCGAGTGCGGCATCGAGAACGGTGAGCACGTCCTCGAAATCGGCTCCACCCCAGCCGGTTCCCGGTCGCTTCGGATGCTTCGGTCCGAGAATGGCCTGCCCCCATGCCTCTTCTCGTCCTGACGAACCTCGCGGATTGCAGGCAACTACCACGAAACCGGCGGCGGCTTGGGCCTGGAACTCGTCGAAGTAGGTTTCGCCGTACTGGGTGTGCGGTCCTCCATGGACGTTCAGGATCACTGGATACTTCTTCGTGGGATCGAAGTTCTTCGGTCGCACGATCCAGGCATCGATCCGTGGATCGACGCCTGCTGTGATGGTGGCGACCGGAACGGAGAAACGCTCCCATCCGACGGGTTCTACCTTCGTCACGTACGAGCGACTCACGTCAGTGAGAACGGTCTCACTTCCACCTCGCCACAGATGGATCTCGGCTGGGCGAGTCACATGGGAGACGGCTGCGACGATCACGCCCGCGGCGGCGTCGAATGCTTTCACGCACCGTGCGCCGGTGGTGACAGCGATCGGCGGTGTCGTACCCGTTGCGTCGAGTCGGTAGAGGTGGCATTCACCGGCATCTTCGGCAGTAGCGAGGATCGACGAGTCTGATTCCCATACAGGTGCGACGTTGCCGACGGTGGTCTCGAAGGTTCGATCGAGGCCGGTCGAGATCCATGTACTCACTCGGGTCGCGAGGTCGACGACACCGACACGAACGTTCTGCGGATACGTGCTGGCGTCGTCGTGACCGAGGAAGGCGACCCGTTGGCCGTCGGGCGAGACCGACGGGTGCGAGTGCACGCCGGTTCGATCGGTGAGTGAGTGCACCTCTCCGTCGAGATCGACGATGAACAAGTCGGTCGAGAGGTCGCGATCCCAGTCGTCGTGGCGTGCCGATGACACGACGAGCTCGGTCGAACTGACACCCCAGCAGAATTCACCGACTTGATGCGGGCCAGGTGTGAGGTCTTTCGGGGTTCCGGTGCCGTCAGCGGCTACCACCCACAGATGGCGGGGGCGGTCGAAGATGAAATCTTCACCGTTCAAACGGGTGAAGAACGTGTCGATACGTCGCGGAGATTGCCACGACTCGTCCTCGGCTGAATAGCGCTCGTCGGGAACGCGCGAACAAAAGGCGATCCATCGTCCGTCGGGCGACCATGTCGGATCGTCGAGGCCGTCCTTGCGGACGGCAACCGTGCGCGTCTCGCCAGGTGCCGTCACTGGAATCACATGAAGAGTTCGCTCGCCCTTCTTGGCTCCTTGGGCACCCTCACGACCTGAGACGAACGCGAGGTGCCGTCCGTCGGGTGACCACGACGGTTGCGACTCTCCCGGGTCACCCGCAGTGAGTGGAGCCGGAGGTATCGATCCGTCGGTCGATCCGAGCCAAATCTGCGGGATGTACGTGTTCTTGCCGTGATCGACGCGAGTCACGACGAAGGCGACGAGCCGTCCGTCGGGTGACACAACGGGCGTACCGGCTTGGACGAAGCCATCGAGTAGCGCGGTTGCGAGATCGGTGTGCGGAGACGACGGGTAAGGCTTCTGATCGGTCACGATGGGCACGGTAGTTCCGATGGCGACCTCCGGTCACCCCTGATCTAGTTTCGGCGAATGGCACTCACCAAGGACTCTCTCGGAAAGCTGGGTCTGTGGACCTTCCAGCTCGACATGCAGCCGATGCGCGAGGCGCAAAAGCACGTGGCACGTCTCGAAGAACTCGGATTCCGAACGGTGTGGGTTCCCGAAGCAGTCGGACGAGAGCCCTTCGCCTCGACATCGCTACTTCTGTCGGCAACCGACGAGATGATTCTCGCGACCGGGATCGCCAGTCTTTACGCCCGGTCGCCGATGACGATGCAGGCCGGCTGGAAGACGGTGACCGAGGCGTTCCCCGATCGTTTCCTCCTCGGAATCGGCGTGAGCCATCAGCCAGCCGTCGAAGGTTTCCACGGCGGCACCTACGACAAGCCTTTGTCGGCCATGAAGAAGTACCTCGACGCCATGGACAATGGTTTCTACTTCGCCGCCCAACCCACCTCGCCACCGGCACGCGCGTTGGCCGCTCTCGGACCGAAGATGCTTCAGCTCTCTGCCGAACGCTCGCTCGGTGCTCATCCCTACTTCGTGCCGGTGGAACACACCACGGTCGCTCGCGAGGCGCTCGGACCCGATGCCTTGCTCGCTCCCGAACAAGCAGTGGTGTTCTCGAAAGATGCCGACGAGGCCCGCTCGGTGGCTCGGGGCTTCATGAAGACCTATCTCGGACTACCCAACTACACGAACAACCTGAAGCGGCTCGGTTGGACCGATGACGACCTGAGTGGTTTCGACGGCGGCCCCACCGATCGCCTTGTCGACGCGATCGTCGCCTGGGGGACCCTCGACGACATCGCGATGCGCATTCAAGATCATCTGGCCCGAGGTGCCGATCACGTATGTGTTCAGGTTCTGTCGGCCGACCCGAGCAAGGTCACGATGTCCGAATTCGAGCAGTTGTCCACTTTGATTCCATCGCTCTGATCGACGGAATCAAAGTGCTCAGTTACCGACCATGGTCCGGCTGAGCAGAGTGACCAGGGTGTCGCGAATCGAATCACGTGACGAACCTCGTTTGGTCATTTCGTTCTGAAAGCCGAGAAGTCGTTCGATCATGGCAACGAGTGCGGCTCCGGTGGTGAAGGGGTCGAGGGTGCGTGGCAGTCGACCGGTCGCGACACCATCGGCGATCATCGCCTGGATGCCGTCGATCACGAGCAAGTTGGCCTGGGATCGCACGGCACGAAAGTTTCGGTCACCTTCCTCGGCCTTCACGTTTCGGATGCGGAGAACGGCGGCATGGGCGT
Organism: Acidimicrobiia bacterium; assembly: GCA_009923785.1. Classification (GTDB taxonomy): domain Bacteria; phylum Actinomycetota; class Acidimicrobiia; order Acidimicrobiales; family Ilumatobacteraceae; genus Casp-actino8. Next base: position 40,924 of record RFSV01000010.1, read on the forward strand.
CCCAGTACGCCATGTACGCGTCGACGAAGGCCTGAGCGCGGGTCGCGACGTCGGATGGCGTCCAGGCCGGATGCAAGTGATCGACAAGTGGGCGTTCGGCCTCTACGGCTTCTTCGGCGAGAGCGAGGATCGCGGCGTCGGCGTCGTTGAAGTACTGATAGAAGGTGGCGGCCGAGGTGCCGACTTCTCGAGTGATGTCGACCACACGAAGGTCGAACACGCCTTGTTCTTTGAGCAGCTTCTCGGTGGCGTCGAGAAGGCGACGACGCGTGGCCTGAGCACGCGAGCCGATGACGCGACCGTCGACCGAGCGCACTTTGTTCGACATCAGCCTGCTCCGTACACTGCGGCCGGACTCGGCGCCCGTGACAGCAGATCGGTCACCACTCGACCGACTTCGACCGGATCGAAGCGATCGCCCTTGTCGGCGACTTCACCGTGTTGCCAGCCGCTGGCGACCGAAAGTTGTCCACCGGCGATCTCGAACATCTTCCCGGTCACATCGCACGACGACGATCCCAGCCACACGACCACCGGACTCACGTTCGCCGGATCCATGGCATCGAATCCGGAATCGGGTTTCTTCATCATCTCGGCGAAAGCGTCCTCGGTCATGCGGCTACGTGCCGACGGGGCGATGCCGTTGATCGTGACTCCGTAGCGCCCGAGCTCGACCGCCGACACGATGGTGAAGGCGGCGATGCCGGCCTTGGCCGCCGAATAGTTGGCTTGCGACACCGAACCGAAGAGCCCGGCCCCTGACGAGGTGGTCACGATCCGCGCGTCGACAGCCTCGCCGGCTTTGGCTCGACCTCGCCAGTGATCGACGGCATGACGTACTGGGCAGAACATGCCACGCAGATGAACCTTCATGACGGCGTCCCACTCGTCGACCGACATGTTGACGATCATTCGGTCGCGCACGATGCCGGCATTGCAGACGAGAGTGTCGAGTCGTCCGAAGGTGTCGATGGCCTCGGCGACCATGTGGCCGGCGCCGTCCCAGTCGCTGACGTCGTCGGCGTTGACGATCGCTCGACCGCCCATGGCTTCGATCTCGGACACCACCTCGGCGGCCGGACCCGCGTCGTGACCCTCTCCGGTGAGCGATGCACCGACGTCGTTCACGATCACATTGGCGCCTTCGGCGGCGAATGCGAGCGCGTGGGCTCGACCGAGACCACGTCCTGCTCCGGTGATGATGACGGTTCGGCCGGCGCAGATGCCGTCGGGATTGCGGTGGATGCTCATGAACTTCCTCTCAGCAGGTGATGCCGCCGTCCATGACGACGATCGAGCCGGTCATGTATCGCCCTTCGTCGGACGCAATGAAAACGAACATGTTGGCGATCTCGTCGGGTTCGGCTTGATCCATGGGTGTCATGATCTTGGCCATCAACTTGTGATCGGCACCCTCGGGGAGACTCATGAACGAGTGAACGATGTTGGTGTTGGTACCACCCGGAGCGATGGCGTTCACGCGCACTCCCTTGCCTCGGTACTCGTAGGCGAGGGCTCGAGTCAGGTTGACGACGCCACCTTTGCTCGCGCAGTACGCCGCACTCCATGGAGCGCCCATGAGACCAGAAGTCGATGCCGTGTTGATCACCACACCGTCGCGACCACTTTCGACCGAACGCTTCAGCAGATGAGGCAAGGCGAATCGCGTCGCGTAGAACGTTCCGTTGAGGTTCACCGACACGATGCGATCGAACCAGTCGGGAGTTTCTTCGTGACTGTGGGCGAAGTGTCCGATCCCGGCGATATTGCACAAGACATCGAGTCCGCCGAGTTCGGCAGCAGCGGTGTCGACGGTGCGCTCGACGGCTGTGGCATCGGTGACGTCGAGTTCGTAGGCGACCGCTCGACCCTGGGCGGCCTGGATGTCGTTGGCGGTTTCGGCGGCACCTTTCAGATCGACACATGCGACGGCGGCACCTTCGGCGGCGAAACGAAGGGCCGTGGCCCGTCCGATGCCCGAGCCAGCGCCGGTGACGAAGACGCGAAGGCCCGCGGCACGTGAATGAGTGGGGATTGGTTCGGTCATGCCTGTCCTCCGTAGGTGGCGCGGAGATCCTTCTTCAGGACCTTTCCGCTCGGGTTGCGAGGGAGTGCGTCGACGATCTCGAGGCGCTCGGGGATCTTGTGTCGAGACAACTCGGCGTCCTTCAAAAAGGTCACCATGTCGTCGAATGTCAGGCCGGCGCCGTCTTTGTTCACCACGATCGCACACGCGATAACCATCGTGTTGATGGGAGCTTCCGTGAG
>RFSV01000091.1 GCA_009923785.1 Acidimicrobiia bacterium
GCGCAGCAGCCGTCCGGCGATGCGCGGTGTCCCGCGCGCGCGCCGGGCGATCTCCACCGCGCCTTCGTCGGTCATGGCCAGATCGAGCAGTCCCGCGCCCCGAGTCACAATGGTCGCCAGGTCGTCGGGCCCGTAGAATTCGAGGCGCAGGTTGATCCCGAAGCGTTCACGGAGCGGCGTCGTCAGCAGACCTAGGCGCGTGGTCGCGCCGACCAGCGTGAACGGCGGCAGTTCGATCTGGACGCCGGCCAGCCTCGGGCGGTTCACCGGGTTGCGATCGTGCAGCCCGCGGAGGCGCACCGGGATCTCGGCGAGATCGGCCAGTGTTTGGGCGGTCGTGAGTCCAACACGCATTCCGGTGAAGAGACCCGGACCCACGTCGACGGCGACACAGCCGAATTCGGGCACCGACACCTCGGCCAGTCGACAAGCGGTCTCGATCGCCGGCATCAGATTTTCGGCATGTCGACGCCCGCGGGTGACTTCGACCGCTGCCAACACGCCATCGTGTCCGCCGATCGCCACACTCACCCGTTCGGTTGCCGTCTCGATCCCGAGGATCAGCACGACAGCACCCCCTCGAGCTTCGGCCAGCGAGTACTCCACGACGAACCCACTGGCCTGATCGTCACGCGACGAGCGTCGTCGTCATCGTCGATCGGTTCCAACGACACCAACAAATGCGATCCGAGTCGATCAGCGGCCACGTCACCCCACTCGACGAGAAGTATCCCCTCGTCCTCAGTGAGTTCGGCAAGAGCCAGATCGTCGATCTCGCTCGTTCGGTCGAGTCGGTAGAGGTCGGCGTGATGCAAGAGAATCCGCCCCGTGTCGTACGTGTGCACCACGGTGAACGTCGGTGAGGTGATCGGTTCGGTCACACCGAGGGCTCGACCGAAACCCTGTGCAAAGGCGGTCTTCCCGGCTCCCATGTCGCCCGACAGCACGATGACATCTCCGATTCGAGACATTCCGGCGATCGCTGCGGCGACCCGATGGGTCCCGTCGAGCGATGTCACCGTGCACGTGATCACACGGATCGATGCTACCGACGGGTCTCGTTCGCCTGGGACGTCCGGTGAGCCCAGCACTACTGTCGACGTATGACCGAAAAGATGTGCCAGGACCGAATTTGTGTGATCACCGGGGCGGGTCGAGGCATCGGACGCGAATACGCGTTGATGCTCGCCGCTGAAGGAGCCAAAGTCGTCGTGAACGACTTCGGTGGATCGCGAGACGGGTCGGGGGCCGGCGGATCGAACCCGGCCCAAGACGTGGTCGACGAGATCGTCGCCGCCGGCGGTCAGGCCGTCGCACACCTCGGCGACGCCAGTTCACTCGACGACGCCAAGGCCATGATCTCGCTCGCCATCGACACCTTCGGCGGACTCGACGTGGTCGTCAACAATGCCGGCATTTTGCGCGATCGAATGCTCTTCTCGATGGCGGAGGAAGAATGGGACGCTGTCATCAAGGTGCATATGAAGGGCACGTGGGCGTCGAGTCGCGTCGCTGCCGAGTACTGGCGCAATCGATCGAAGGAAGGACTGGCGAACGACGCTCGACTCATCAACACGACGTCGGTGTCAGGCATCTACGGCAACCCCGGCCAGACCAACTACGGCGCCGCCAAGGCCGGCATCGCCACCTTCACACTCATCGCCGCCGAAGAACTCGGTCGCTACGGCGTCACGTGCAATGCAGTGGCGCCCGGTGCTCTCACCCGACTCACCGAAGATCTCGGTATGCCGCCCGAGATGCTCGAGCGCTTCGGGCCCGAATGGGTCGCGCCGGTGATCACGTGGCTGGCGTCGTCTCAGTCATCAGACGTGACCGGTCAGGTGATCGAGTCGAACGGTCAGCTACTGGCCATCGCTCAAGGTTGGATCCGCGGGCCGCACATCACCAACCCGCCCATCGATCCGCACGAGATGGATGCCGCCATCCGCCCGCTCCTCGCCCGGGCCACCCCCCGGACGAAGATGTCCGACATCAACTGATCACACGTCGCGGTAAACGGGGCGACAGACCGCACACGATCTCGTAGCCGATCGTTCCGGTGACCGCTCCCCACTCATTCGCGGTGATCTCGGCATCGGCCTGACGGCCGATCAGTACCACCTCGTCATCGACGCGCACTGCGTCGTCTCCGCAGTCGACCATGAGTTGATCCATCGTCACCACTCCGACGATCGGTCGACGTCTTCCCCCGATCAGTACCGAACTCCCGTCCGAACCCGATCGCCGAGGAATGCCATCGGCGTAGCCGATCGGCACAGTGGCGACCGTAGTGGGGTGCTCGAATCGATGACGCAGTCCGTATGACACGCCTTCGCCGGCGGCCACACGCTTCACGTACGACACCTTGCTGCGCAACGTGAGGGCCGGGCGCAAACCACTACATCGTTCCGTCATCGAGACGGATGGCGCGATGCCATACATTGCGATGCCGACTCTCACCATGTCGAACCGCGCCCGCGGGTGACAGACGGTTCCTGCCGAATTGGCGGCGTGCACGAGTCCGGGGTCGACACCAGCGCGACGAAGTTGCGCCAGTGCGTTCTCGAATCGATCGAGCTGCCGTTCCGTCTCGGTCGGATCGGAGTCGTCGGCCGTGGCCAGGTGAGTGAAGACCCCGCCGAGCATCAAATGCGGTGACCGAGCGAGGATGCGACCGGCAAGTTCAGTGGCATCACCAGGACGGCAACCGACTCGATTCATGCCGGTGTCGATCTTCAGGTGCACTTCTTGACCCGACACGTCGTGCCGACGCGCCTCGTCGGCGAGCGCATCGACGAAGCGCGCGCTATAGGCAGTGGCGATCAGACCGTGCGCCACGAGTTGTCCGAGCTGCTCGACCGGCTGTTCGGACAACACCAGCACCGGCACCTCGATGCCCGCCCGACGTAATTCGACACCTTCTTGCACGAGGGCCACACACAGACCGTCGGCTCCAGCGGCGATCGCCGCCTCGGCCGCCGTCACGGCTCCGTGACCGTAACCGTCGGCCTTCACGACGGCCAGAACCCGTACGCCCTCGGCTTGCTCCTTCAACCAGGCGACGTTGTGAGCGATGGCACCCGGATCGATCTCGACGACGGAGGCTCGATTCATTGATCGTCATTCTGCCCGGTCGAGCGGAACTCCGAGAAGGTCGTCGAGCACGAGCGGAACGGCGGCCAGGATGTCGGACGCAATCGTTCCGTGGCGATGACAGCGCCGACCGGCTTCAGCACACACCCAGGCAGCCATACCGGCGGCATCCATCGGCGACGCGCCGGCGGCCACCGCGCCAGTCACCGCACCGGTCAGGACATCACCACTTCCGGCCGTGGCCAGGCGGTCGTCACCGTGGTCGACGAGTACGACCTCACCGGAAGGATCGGCGATCACGGTCGTCGGACCCTTCGACAGAACGACTGCGCCGAAGCGACGGGCGAGATCACGCGCCGCGTCGACGCGATCGTCACCCGGTGGTTCGCCGGCGAGAGTCGCGAATTCTCCATCGTGCGGAGTGATGATCGTCGGCGCCGATCGAGCCGATACCGATCGGGCATCGAGGGCATGCAACGCGTCTCCGTCGACGACGATCGGCAGATCGGCCGAGGCGACGACTCGTCGTATGTCGTTCATGGTGTGGTCGGCGCGCCCGAGACCCGGACCGATGGCGAGGACTCTGAAGCGACGAGACACATCGGCAAGAACCTCGCGTCCCCACGACTCGGCGCCGATGGGACGTCGCACGACTTCGATCGGGGAGGTCGACACCTCGCCAACCCCCGGTGAGGCGAGATGAACGATGCCGGCCCCCGCTCGCAATGCAGCTTCAGTCGTCAGACTGGCCGCTCCGGTCATCCCCGGCGATCCGGCGACTACGTAGGCGCCGTGCGTCCACTTGTGAGCATCAGCACGACGAGTGGGCCATCGCGCCGCGATGTCGTCGGCAGTCATCACACCGATGGTCGACGAACTCACGTCGAGTCCGATGTCGGCGACCTCGATCGTGCCGCTCAGCCGCCGTCCCTCGTGAAAGAAGTGGCCGGGTTTCGCCGCGGCGAAGGTGATCGTCCGCGCGCACTGCCACGGTGAACCGTGAGCACGTCCGGTGAGGCCGTCGACACCACTCGGGAGGTCGACCGCGAGCACCCGACACGGTGCCGGTGGAGGATTCCACTCTCCGTGGAACCCGGTCCCGAACGCGGCATCGACGAGGAGATCGACCGCGGGTAGATGCGTCGGAATTTCACCGACTTCGATGACCCGCACCCACACACCCCGTTCGGCAAGCAGTCGGGCCGCCACTCGACCGTCGGCTCCGTTGTTCCCCGGTCCGGCCACCACCACGACTCGCCGTCCGTACGTACCACCCAGCATCTGACGAGCGGCCCGTGCCACCGCCCATCCGGCACGATTCACCAAGGTGTCGAGAGAAACACCGCTCGACATCGCCCGCTCGTCGATGCGACGCATCTCATCGGGAGTGACGACCGGAATCATTCCGTCAGCGTACGAGCGTCAGCGCGTCGCCACGACGTACGCGATGGCCAGTCCGTCGGTATGCGTGAGGGACAGATGCCACGACGAAATACCTCGCTCACGCGCCAGTGCATCGGCACGACCCGACACCTGCAGAACGGGGCGACCACCCTCTTCGTTTTCGACCCACACGTCGTGGAAGTCGAAGGCGCCGAGTCCCACGCCCATGGCCTTCATCACTGCCTCGCGGGCGGCAAAACGTGCCGCCAACGACGGCACCGAATCCGAACGGCCTTCGAGCGACGTCACCTCGTGAGCGGTGAACATTCGGCCGAGAAGTGTCGGAGTTCGCGACAACGACTCGCGAAACCGCATGATCTCGACGGCATCGACACCGATGCCGACCACCGAACCCGATGTCGCGCTCATCGACGCCACAGATCGGCGATCTCACTCATCGGTCGGATGAGGAGGTCGGCGACCGACACCGTCTCGAGGACGTCGTCGCGCATGGTGCCTTCAGTCTCCGACACCCAGTCGACGAGTCGTTCGTAGCGGCGGTCGTAGCCCTGGAGAACTGTGCGCGCCACTGCGGCCGGCAGTCGGTCGTGGAATCTCACGTGAAGAACGACGAGACCTACGGTCGATCCGGCCTTCACCTCGGGAACGAAGATCACGGTTCGTCCGTCGGATCGTCCACGCGCCACCAGAACTTCTCTGTCGGACGCGACGCGACGCTTCGTTCCGACCAGTGCTGGGTTGGTGTCGACACGACTCGGGATGTCTCGGGAGATGCCGCCACGCTCGACGATGGCGACCGTGGCGTGCTCGGGATCTCCGTCGATTCGATAGCGGGTGTATCCGACCACTGATTCCACGGCCGGGTCGAGGTCGGCCAACACCTTCAACGTGCGATAGGCGAGAACGTCGCGCCCGGTGCCGGCCCCCAGCACGGCCTGCACCAGCGCTCGATCGAGCACACCTTCGTCGCTTCGCGAGATACCGACGGTGACCGTCTTGGCTTGGTGTTTGATGGCGTCGATCGGTCGAGTGAGTTCCTCGATCGCACGGGTGAGAGCCGCCGTGAGATCGTCGACCACGGCTGCCGGGCTCGCCACCTTCCCGGTTTCGCGTTGGTGCATCTCGACCGGATTGTCGTCGGAGACCACTCGGAACATGGTGGCGAGCCGCACGGCTGTGCTCGCTTCCAGATGTCCGTCGTAGTCACCCGAGCGAAGAGTCTCGTGAAAGCGCTCGACCGCGTCGGAGAGTTCGACACTGATGCACTCGACAACAGCTTCACCGTCGTCGAGCTCGACGAC
>RFSV01000092.1 GCA_009923785.1 Acidimicrobiia bacterium
AGGTTCCACGCCTTGGTGCAACCTCCGGGTCCGGCGCAGATCGTGTGCGTTTCGTCGATGACCCACAACACGCCGTGACGCCGAGTGATCTCGCGGACCGCGTCCAGATAGCCGTCGTCGGGGAGCACGATGCCGATATTGGTGAGAGCCGGCTCCATCAACAGACAGGCAACGTCGCCGTGGGCGAGGGCGGCGTCGAGCGCGTCGAGATCGTTGAAGGGAACCACGCGCGTGGTGGCCTGCACGTCGGCGCTCGGTCCGATGGCGCCCGGACGATGCTGGGTCTCGCCGTCGTCACCGAGGACAACGAGGGTTTCGTCGACCGTGCCGTGATAGCACCAGTCGATCACGGCGATCTTCGGACGGCCGGTGATCGCACGAGCCAGCCGCAGGACGAAACGATTGGCATCGGTCGCCGTCATGGCGATCTGCCATTTATCGAGACCGAAACGTCGACGTAGTTCTTCGGCGACCCACAGGGCGTCTTCGCTCGGCAACATGGTGGTGATGCCGAGTCGGGCGCGCTCGGCGAGGGCAGCGGTGACGGCGGGAAGGGCGTGACCGGCCATAGCGCCGGTGTCGCCCATACAGAAGTCGACGTACTCGTTGCCGTCGACGTCGACGAATCGGGCGCCCGACGCGTGGTCGACGAAAACCGGGAATCCGCCGGGCCAGCGCGTCATCCACGGCATGGGAACACCGGCGACCAGATGTCGACGGGCACTGCCGGCGATCTCGGCCGAACGTGGATGAGTACGGGCGAAGAGTTCGAACTCTTCGTGGTGTCGAGTCGCGAGACGTTCGCGATCCATGTGATCTCCTCGGATCAATTGGGGTCGAAGGCGAGCGGCAGCTTCTCAGGACCGAAGATCGCCACTGTCGACGGCTTCCAGGTGACGGCGCCGTCGATCCTCATGTTGGGCATACGTCGAGCCAGGATGGGTAACGCCTCTTGCTGTTCGGCTCGGGCGAGGGCGGCACCGAGGCAGTAGTGAATGCCCGAACCGAAAGTCATGTGGGGCTGTCCGGACGGCTCACGACGGATGTCGAAGTCGCCCGGTGAGACGAATACCGATGCGTCGCGGTTGGCCATGGACAACGCTGGCGCAATGAACGTCCCCTTCGGAAAGACGATGTCTTTGTACTCGATGTCTTCACTCGCGAAACGTCCGGTGCCGCGGACGGCGCCGGAGAAGCGCATCGTCTCTTCGACAGCACGCGGTGCAAGCTCGGGTTGTTCGGCGAGAAGCCTCCACTGTTCGGGATGATCGGCGAGCAAAGCCACCGAGCAGCCGAGTTGGTTGCGGGTGGTATCGGTTCCACCGACGATGACGGCTTCCACCATCATCACGAGTTCTTCTTCCGACAACTTGTCGCCGGCTTCTTCGGCGGCGATGAGCGACGTGATGAGGTCGTCAGCCGGCCTGCGCCGGCGATCGGCGATGAGCCCGCGGGTGTACTCCTCGAGTTCGTCCTGGGCCTGGATGATGAGGTCGATCTCATCGGCAGCAGTGGCGTTGAAGATGCGCAGAACGTCTTCGGCCCAACGGCTGAAGAGACGCCAGTCCTCGCGCGGAGCACCAAGAAGTTCGCAGATGATCGGGATCGGGTAGTGCTCGAGAACGTCGACAGTCAGGTCGCAGCGACCATTGGCCGTGTGCGGATCGAGGAGGTCGTTCAGGACCTCGCGCATGAAGGGACGCAAGGCGTCGGCCGAACGAGGAGTGAACGACGAAGCCACCAGCCGACGCAATCTCGTATGGGTGTCTCCTTCGGAGGACAGAATCGACTGTCGCTGTCGATTCTTGAGTCTCGGATCGGACACTTGTCTCAGCTCCGAGACGATGCTCGCCGCGCTGTGCCAGCGCTTGTCGCGCAGAATCGCTACGCAGTCCTCGTAGGTGAACACGATGTAGCCGAAGGGGCCGCGGGCGATCCACGACTCATCGGCGACGCGAGCAAGTTGCTGCCGCTGTTCCTCGTCGTCGGCGAATCCGAAGTCGACAGTTGGGATCTCGAGGGTGTCGGCGGGGGTCGGCATAGGAAGAACCTAGTCGTCAGCGACGTGTCTGGTTCCTGCCGATCTAGTCTGACACCATGAAGAGCTACCGGAATTTCGTCAATGGTCAGTACACCGACGCCGCCGACGGGCGCACCATCCCGGTCGTGAACCCAGCCACCGGTGAGCAGTACGCCACTGCTCCCTTGTCGGGTGCGGCCGACATCGATGCCGCGATGAAGGCGGCGTCCGACGCCTTCGAAACCTGGCGCGACATGCCACCGAAGGATCGTTCACTTGCCTTGTTCCGGATTGCCGACGAGATCGAACGTCGCGGCGAGGAGTTCATCGCCCTCGAGTCCGAGAACTGTGGCAAGCCGATCGAGATCACGCGTTCGGAAGAGATCCCACCCATGGTCGATCATGTGCGCTTCTTCGCTACGGCCGCCCGCCATCTCGAAGGCAAGAGCGCCGGGGAATACGTGCCCAACATGACGAGCTATATCCGTCGCGAACCGGTCGGGGTGTGCGCGCAAGTCGCGCCGTGGAACTACCCCATGATGATGGCGGTGTGGAAATTTGCTCCGGCGGTCGCAGCGGGAAACACGGTGGTGTTGAAGCCAAGTGATACCACTCCGGTCACCACAACGTTGCTGGCCGAGATCTGCGCCGAGTTTCTGCCTCCGGGTGTGGTGAACGTCGTGTGCGGCGACCGCGACACCGGTCGAGCCATGGTCACCCACGACACGCCGTCTCTGGTGAGCGTCACTGGTTCGGTCCGTGCCGGTATGGAAGTGGCCGAAGCGGCGTCGAAGTCGCTGAAGCGCGTTCACCTCGAACTCGGTGGCAAGGCGCCGGTCATCGTTTTCGACGATGCCGACATCGCCGCCGCGGCCGAAGGCATCGCAATCGCCGGTTACTTCAACGCCGGCCAGGACTGCACGGCAGCGACACGCGTCCTATGTGCGCCTGGCATTTATCGCGACTTCGTCGACGCGCTCACCGAGCAGGCCAAGGGCACTGGATGCGGTTCACCCGACGAAGACGTGCTGTTCGGCCCGGTCAACAACACCAATCAGCTGGCCCGAGTATCGGGATTCTTCGACCGTCTGCCGTCGCATGCCAACGTCACGACTGGCGGCCAGAGGCAGGGGACTCAGGGCTACTTCTTCCCTCCGACCGTGGTGTGCGATCTGAAGCAGACCGACGAGATGGTTCAGACCGAGATCTTCGGTCCTGTCATCACGGTCCAGACGTTCGCCGACGAAGACGAGGCCGTACGCCTGGCCAACGGCGTCGACTATGGCCTGGCCTCGAGTGTCTGGACCAAGGACTTCGGGCGCGCCATGCGAGTCACGCGACGTCTCGATTTCGGGTGCGTCTGGATCAACACTCACATTCCCATGGTGGCCGAGATGCCGCACGGCGGATTCAAGAAGTCGGGTTACGGCAAGGACCTGTCGGCGTACGCGCTCGACGACTACACCCGAATCAAGCACGTGATGGCCAACCTCGACAGCTGACGGGTCGTCCCGTGTGACTGGTCGAGCCGGGGTGTAGGTTTCGGGTGCTGAGAGGGGGAGCGGCGAGTCGTGAGTGATCGAGTCATCGAACTACAGGGTGTGAGCAAGTCGTTCGGCGACTTCCAGGCCGTGAAGTCGGCCGACTTCTCCATCCGTCGCGGCGAGTTTTTCGCCATGCTCGGTCCGTCGGGCTGTGGCAAGACCACCACTCTCAAGATGATCGCTGGCTTCGAACAGCCGACCGAGGGTCAGATCGTCCTCGAAGGCACCGACGTTTCAGCAGTCCCGCCGCACAAGCGCAACGTCAACACTGTCTTCCAGCAGTACGCGCTCTTTCCGCATATGTCGGTGGCCGACAACGTGGCTTTCGGGCTGCGAGCCAAGAAAGTGCCCGAGCCCGAGATCACAACTCGAGTCGGAAACATGCTCGACGTGGTCCGGCTCGGCGAGTTCGCGCGCCGTCGCCCGGCTCAGTTGTCGGGCGGGCAGCAGCAGCGAGTGGCCTTGGCGCGTGCTCTTGTCAACTTGCCGAGTGCACTGCTTCTCGACGAACCCCTCGCAGCACTCGATCTCAAATTGCGAGAGGCCATGCAGATCGAATTGAAGCGCATCCAGCGCGAGGTCGGGATCACATTCGTCTTCGTCACGCACGATCAGGGTGAAGCCCTCACGATGTCCGATCGCATCGCCGTCATGAACGAAGGAGTCGTCGAGCAGATCGGTACTCCCGAAGAGATTTACAACCGCCCCGAAAGTCTCTTCGTGGCCGGGTTCATCGGTTCGGCCAACCTCCTTCCGGGCCACGTGCGCGAGTCGACTGCCGACGGTTGTGTCGTCGAACTCCTCACCGGTCAGAAGATCGCCGCCACTGGCCGTCACGGCGTCGGCGACAAGGTGTCGGTCATGCTTCGTCCCGAACGACTGCATCCGGTCGCCGAGCAGCCCGCCGAGGGGTTCGGCCTTCATGGCACGGTCACGAGCGTCATCTTCCAGGGCGCATGGCTTCGCGTCGTGATCGAACTGCCTGATGGCACCGAGTTGTCGGCCGAGGCCGACGCCGACAGCGATCTGCCGTCCCTACGGCCTGGCCAGCAGCACTGGGTCGCGTGGTCGAACACCGCGGCCTATGCGTTGGCCGGCTGGCCCGACCGTGCCGGCGCCACTGGCCTCGATGTCGACCACGTGGAGGCTGGCCTGTGACGGAGTCCGAGACGACCGGTTGGTTTGAGTAGGGTGGTTTTGCTCGCCCGTCGTACGACGAAGAGTTCACTGCACAAGGGAGGACACAGATGAACGCACCGAAGCGAGGTTTTTCGCGACGTGAATTGTTGATTCGCTCCGGCGTCGTTGGCGCCGCGGGCCTGTCGCTGCCGGCCATCTTGGCTGCATGCGGTGGTGACGATGGCGGCGGCGGTGGTGCCGACGAATTGTTCGTCGAGAACTGGCCGTACTACATCGACCCCACCGAAGACGGCGCAACGGGAACCATCGACCGCTTCGTGGCGGCGAGTGGTGTCAAGACCACGTACTCCGAGGCCTACAACGACAACCTCGAGTACTTCGCCAAGATCCAGCCGCTTCTCGGCACGGGCAAGACCATCGATCCCGACATCATCATGCCGACGCAGTGGATGGCCGGTCGTCTGCGCAAGCTCGGCTGGCTCGAGAAGCTTCCGGTCGACAAGGTGCCGAACGCCAAGAATCTCGAGGACGCCTTCAAGAATCCCCCAAGCGATCCGACCGGCGAGTACAGCTTGCCGTGGCAGGCCGGTACGGCTGGTATCGCGTACAACATCGATGTCACCGGTCGCGAGTTGAAGAGCGTCGCCGATCTGTTCGCCCCGGAATTCAAGGGCAAGATCGGCATGCTCACCGAAATGCGCGACACGATCGGCCTTCTGCTCCTCGGTCTCGGGATCAACCCGTCGACCGTCACGTCGTTCAACGACGCTGCGCCGGCCTTCGAGCAACTCGAAAAGGCCAAGGCCGACGGTCAGATCAGAGCTTTCACTGGTAACGACTACATGGACGACCTCTCGCTCGGCAACTTCGCCGCCTGCGTGGGTTGGTCGGGCGACATCTTGCAGCTACAGGCCGACAATCCGAGCGCT
>RFSV01000093.1 GCA_009923785.1 Acidimicrobiia bacterium
TGAGGTTGCGATTCATCGATGACAGGGCGAGCCGGAGCACGACCGGGTTCGACGCGTTGCGGGATCACCGGCGCGATCTCGACCACGGCGTAATGAGGTTTGTGGAAGAAGGCGAGGAAATCGATCTTGTCGCCGATCTTCGGCCAACGCTCTCCACCGCGGGTGTACACGTCGACGGCCTGATACTCACCAGCGGCGTACAACTCGGCTTCGATCTGCACGATTTCGTCGGCGGCCGCCACGGCCTGACCACGTCCTTGATCGTCCTCGGGCAACTTGTTCCAGCCCTCGGACACCAACGCCTGTTGCGTCGCAGCGGCCAGTTCGGAGTACGAGGCTCCGCCATCCACGATCACCGGCGCATCGAGCACCTCGGCGTCGAGCAGGCGCGGCCCTTCACGAACCACCGAGAACGGCGCCGAGGGTTCCCATGTAGGAGCCCGGCCATTGAGACCGATGCCGTAGGCCCACCAGATGGCACCCATGGTGGCCATCCAGCCGAAGAGGCCGGCGAACGCAACCAGGAATCCGAGACGGATACCCATGTTCGTCGCAAGAAGCATGTACACGCTGCCGCACAACGCCACGGTTCCGATGATGACGGTAAGAAGACCTCGGAGTTCAGGCTCCCAGCCAATGCTCAGAATCGCGTTCACAATTCACTCCGTACATAGTTCACGATCGCGCGGATCTGATCGTCGGTGAGAGTGCTTCCGTATCCGGGCATGCGTCCGCTGCCTTGGCCCTGAACGCCATACTTCGCGCCGTACACCGAACCGGCCTTGATGAAGTCGATCATTTCCTGCTCGGTGGCGAAGTGCGAGTTGGTCGCTCCGCCGGTCAGGTTCCAGCCGAGTGCGCCGGAACCGGGTTCACCCGGGTCGCCCCAACTCCAACCTGGCGTATGACAACGAGCGCAGCTGTACGCGCCCGAACCGAGTTCCAAGTTGAAGAGCGCCTCGCCAAGGCTGCCATGCGTGCCGTCGGCGACACTGCGCTCGGCGGCGGCTTGGATGTCGTTCTGCGTCTCGGCCGGCAGGTGGCCCCCTTCGCAGCCTTGCGGATCGGCGTCGGCAACGATGCAGTCCTCACGAGGTACCTGAATGCTCTTCAGGTAGGCGATGAGGTTGTTGATCTGCTGATCGTTCATCGGCCCACCACCACGGACACCCCATGGTGACATCGGCGAGAACGGGCGCCCGTATTCGAGGATGAAGCGGACCTCGTCGTCGCTGTAGCGGTAGAAGACCGTGTTGAGCGCCGGGGCCTTCCACGACACCGCCTTCACTTCACCGGTCTTGGAGTCGGTCACGGTGTACTCGGCCGCGCCGCCGGTGGCGTTCATGCCGCCATGGCAACCGGCGCAGTTGAAGCCGCCGTTGGCCGTCACGTCGAACAGCTGACCACCCCAACTGGCGAACCGGTTGGTGAAACCCTCTTCGGCATTGGCCTGACGCTGCGGCTCGTAGAGCCAATACACCGGTAGCCCGATCGTGATGGTGGCGAGCAGAATGACGCCGAGGAACTGCACGCGCTCGAGACGCTTGCCTTCCAAGACTTCGTCGTCGTAGTAGGGCTTGCGGTTGGCAGCCAACTCGATCTCGGAGCCGATCTCGGAGCGGCCCGAGGCCCAGTTGAAGACGGCGTAGACGAGCCAGGCCAAGCTGACTGCAATGGCGATGAGAATCGCAATCGTTGTGGAGGCGAGGGCGATCATGATCAGTGGTCTCCTCCACCGGTGATGCAGTGCGGACCTTCAGCTTCCTGGCCGGTGGTGTTCACACCGATGGCCGGACCGTTGAACACTGCGCCAGTGTCGACGATCACGCTGCCGTTACTCACCGACACGCCGAATCGATCCATGCCGCGCGGAGCCGGACCGGCCTTCTTTTCGCCAACACGGTTGTACTGAGATCCGTGACACGGGCATTCGAACCATTGCGAACTCTTGCACTCGGGAACACGGCAGCCGAGATGCGGACACTTCTGATACAAAGCCACGATTCCCGCTTCCATCCCCGAGAGAATCGACGGCTGGCCCGCATAGGCCGCTCTCGCCTTCGGTAAGGCATTCGTCGGGAACGCCGTGAGCCACGTACGCGCCTCAGGCTTGTACACGAAACCTTTCTCGTTGCGGATCTGTACGAGAAGGTCATCGAGTCGACCGACGTTCACTTTGGAGCCGAATCCGCCGCCGGCTCGCGGCCACAAGAAAGCGACCACGGCGACACCGAAGGCTCCGATACTGGCGCTCATCATCGTGACAGCGGCCCGGTTGAAGAACTGCCGACGCGACACACCGATCGCCTCTTCGTCGGGGGCGACCCAAGCGACCGGAGCGACTTCTGATGCCTTCTCGAGGGCCGTGGACCGAGCCGACACTTCTGCCGATTCGAACGATGCCCCGGCCGGAACGCTGACCTTGTCGGCGCTCTTGTCACGCTTCACCGTCTCGCGCGACAGCGCGCCCGCGCCACGAACGTCGGCGCGACGGGCCGACGTGACGAGAACGACCGCAGCCAACACGACGATGACAGCGATGACGATGGCGATGGTTGCTGCAGAGCTCATGGGTACTACCTCACAACTCGAAGAAGAGACCGTCGCGCCACGGGAACACGAAGTTGAATCCGGGGCCGCGGAAGAATGAACCGATCATGACGAGTACCGCCCAGAACATGAGGTGGACGGTCATCAGCGACGTGGCAAATTTGCGATCCTCGGGCTTGTTCGACGGGTTCTTGTCGATATAGGGCGCAAGGATCAATGCGAAGAGAGCGATACCGGGGATGGTCACTCCGGCCACCATCGGGTGGAACATCGTGAGCAATTCCTGCAAGCCGAGGAAGTACCACGGGGCCTTCGACGGGTTGGGCGTCTGGTTGGGGTTGGCCAACTGCAACAACGGCGCATTCACGAAGACCGAGAAGAAGAAGAGGAACGCAGTGCATGCCAGCGCGGCGACGAATTCGACGGCGAGCAGATGGGGCCACGTGTGCACCTTGTCGACCGGGGTGGCCTTCACGTCCTGAATCGATCCCGACTTCACCACCGTGAGGAGTCGCTGAGTGTGTCCGCCGGGTCCGGCGCCCACGGGAACTCCACCAGCGGCCGGAGCAGCGGCCACCACCGAGGCCACCTTGTCGGCCACGGCCACGGCACCGCCGTCGCCTTCCGACTTGGCCTTGGCGGCGCGACTGCGCTCGAGCAAGTGAGCGGGAATACGCGGATCGGCAGCCTCTCCGCCAGCCGCGTCGGCACCGCCGCCCGAATCGGCAGCGGCCTTTTCACGGGCCGCTTGCGCCCGCTTCAGAAGGTGTTCGGGAATCTCGGTCATGGTTCTCTCGTGCGTCCTTTCGGCTCTCGGATCACAGCGGACCCGAGATGCCTCCGTCCTTACGAACTCGCCAGAAGTGGATCGCCATGAAGATGACGATCACGAAGGGAAGCATCAGCACGTGCAGCACGTACCAACGCAACAAGGTCTCCGATCCGATCTCGACACCGCCGAGCAAGACGAATCGCACCTGAGAACCGAACACCGGCGTGTACCCCATCATGTTGGTACCCACGGCGACGGCCCACATGGCCAACTGGTCCCACGGCAACAGATAGCCGGTGAACGACAGGAGAAGTGTGAGGGTCAGAAGTACGACGCCGATGACCCAGTTGAACTCGCGCGGCGGCTTGTAGGCACCGTGGTAGAACACGCGCGCCATGTGGAGGAACACCGAGAGCACCATGAGGTGTGCACCCCACCGGTGCATGTTTCTCACGAGTAGACCGAAGGCCACCGACGTCTGGAGGCTCTTGATGTCGTTCCAGGCCGCCGTGGCTTCTGGACGGTAGAAGAACATCAAGAAGATGCCGGTCACGGTCAAGAGAATGAACAGGAAGAAGCTGAGTCCGCCGAGGCACAACGTGTAGCTGACCTTGACCGCGTGTCGCTTCACCTTCACCGGGTGCAAGTGGTAGAGCACCGAGTTCATGACCACGTACGAACGGTTACGTGGACTGTCGGTGTAACCCTTGCGGAAGATCGATCCGGGTCGGAAGATCGAATTCCAGGCTTGACTGCCCTGCACGGAGTCGATCGTCTTGTTCAGACGCTCTTTCGCAGTCGGGCGGGGATTGTCGATGACCTTGGCCATAGTTCTCGTCGTCTCCTACAAACGCATTCCGTACGCGTAGCCGTGGTTGTTGGTCCGCATGTGCGTGTCTCCGGTGGCGAGGGCCGCACCGGCCTTGCCGAGGATGATCACACCTGTGGGGCATCGATCGACGCAGAGTGCACAGCGCGTGCAGACGTCGTCGTCGATGATGAAGATCACGTTGTCGCTGGGGTCGAGTCCGGGCTTCTCGGTGCCGGTGGCTTCGACGATCGCCTCGGGCTGCACCATGTGGATGCACTTCCACGGGCAGATGTCGACGCAGCCCTCACACATGATGCACTCGGTCTGGTCGATGTGGATGAACTGCTTCGGCTTGACAGCCTTGGTCAGATAGTCCGCGTCGACCTCGACCAGTTGGTACTGGTCGGTGAAGGGCATCATCGGGGGGTTCGCGTCGGTGCGAGCCATGTCAGACCTTCTTCACCAACGGACGGCCGTACGTGGACTGCTCGAGTTCGGTGGACACCGACTTGCCGCGCTTTTGCCACCAGACCCAGGTGTAGATCTGCAGACCGAGGAACAAGCCGTAAATGCCGGTCACGATGATGTCGCCGACCTGCAGATAGTTGATGTCGAAGGGGAAACTGCCGCCCTTGGCCTGGGACTTGAAGATGTCGCCGGGTCCGTAGAGCATCTTGTCGGACTGCCAGCCGAGCTCGTTCTGGACGTGTACCAACCACTGATGCGGCACGACGCCGTACGCCAGGAACATCACGAAGAACGCGTAGACCGAACCGATCATCGCCTCACCCCACGACACCGGTGTGCCGATCGGTCGACGCTTGCCGTACACGAACACCAGACCCGTCAGGACCATGGTGATCGCGAAGGAAAAGAGGAATGCCTGGTTCATCCCCGGCCATTTCAGAATGTCGATCGCCAGCATCGTGCCGGTCATCCCTTCTGTGCCCGCTACGGGCCGTGTGAACTGGTCGTTGTCCGGTGGCGAGCCACCATGAGAATTCCTTCACGACCTTAGTCGTCGGAGGTTCTCGAGCACCCAACCCACTTCTGCTCACGACGACGACGTCCGTCACGCGCCTTGGGGGTGTCGAGAACCGACCCACGGCGTCCGAACGGGAAGGTTCTAACGCCTTGGTCTATCAGGCTCGCCCGTCGAAACGGGGAGGTTGTGAACTCGTGTTCCGACAGGTCGTACGGACGTCGACGCACTGGTGAGTTCCCACTCGTGACGTCGGTCCGGGAATTCACGATTCGCGCGGACGGGGCTCTATTCTGTGGAGGTTCGTGCCCCCGTCGGGTCACCCGAAAGGACTGGTCAGTGACCGAGATTCCCGAACACCTTCTGAAGCG
>RFSV01000094.1 GCA_009923785.1 Acidimicrobiia bacterium
TACGGAACCGAGTTCTACCTCGAGGCCTTCCGCCTCCTGTTCGAGATTCTCGGTCCACCGGGCTATCTGAAGAGCGGAACACCTGGTTCGATCCTGAAGGCCCGTCTCGAGAATCTGTACCGAGGAATGCTCATCCTCACGTTCGGCGGAGGTACCAACGAAATGCAGCGCGATCTCATCACGATGTTCTCGCTCGGCTTCCCAAGGGCGGCCCGCTGATGGACTTCTCCTTCTCCTCCGATCAGAACGAACTGCGCGCCCTCGCGCGCCAAATCCTCACCGATGCGTGCACCACGGAACACGTCAAAGCTGTCGCCCGTACCGACAGCGCCACCGATCTGGCTCTGTGGAAGACGCTCGCCGATGCCGGACTCGTAGGTATCGGCCTACCCGAATCAGCGGGGGGAGGTGGGCTCGGCCTCACCGAAGTTGCCGTCGTGCTCGAAGAGATCGGGCGGGTGGCGGCACCTGTTCCGGCCTTCGCCGTCATGGCGCTGGCCGCACCCGCTCTGGCAGCCCGTCGCCCGTCCCGAATTGCTCGAAGGAGTTGCATCGGGCGACGTGATCGTCACCGCAGCCGTTCACGAACCAGTAGGCGATCCGCATTCGCCGTCCACGACGGTCACCGAGGGCAAGATCACCGGAACCAAGGTGTGCGTTCCACACGGACTGCTTGCATCGCGGTTCGTGGTGACTGCCGCCGACGGCGTGTACTGCGTCGAGGCGAGTGATCCGAAAGTGCGCGTCACGCGCCAAGACACCACCTCCGGAACTCCCGATGCCCTCGTCGAATTCGACGGTGCCGCAGTTTCGTGCGTGGGCGGACCCGACGCCACCGAGCAGCTGATCACCCTCGGATCGATCGGTGCCAGTGTGATGGTCGCCGGAGCCTGCGACGCTGCACTGCGCCTCACTGCCGACTACACGAAGTCGCGCCAGCAGTTCGACAAGGCGATCGCCACGTTCCAGGCCGTGAGCCAGCGCGCCGGTGACGCCTACATCGACACGGAGGCCGTGCGCCTCACGGCCTGGCAGGCCGTCTGGCGCACCGAGAACGGACTCCCGTCACAAGAAGCGGTGTTGTCGGCGAAGTTCTGGGCCGCCGAGGGCGCATGGCGCGTCATGCACGCGGCCCATCACCTGCACGGAGGTGTAGGCGTCGATCGCGACTATCCGCTGCATCGCTACTTCTTGTTGCACAAGCAGTTGGAGTTGCAACTCGGATCGACCCAACCGAGTCTCCTCCGCCTCGGTCGTCTCCTCACCGCCTAGGCGTTCGACCCGCACGGGGACGAGCCGGACTCGTAACATCGTTTCGATGTCGAATCCGAACCCGATACTGCCGCCCGATCCTGACCTGCCACTCATCCACACGCGTAACTACGAGGTGCGCGCCTTCAAGATGAGCGACTCCGAGATCATGCTGCGCGGCGCGGTGCGCGACGACAAGGCGCCGGGTCTCTACGTCGATGGTGATCCCGAACCGCTCACGATTCACCACATGGTGGTCGAGCTCAGGGTGTCGTACCCCACGTTCGAAATTCTCGATGCCACCACCGAACTGAAGGAATTCCCCCATCACGAGTGTCCGGGAATCGCCCCGCACTACCGGAAGCTCGTCGGACTCTCGATTGCACGCGGGTTCACCCACAAGGTTCGCGAACTCTTCGGTGGTCCACGTGGCTGCACGCACACCACGGCACTGCTCCAGGCCATGGGACCAGTCGCCATTCAATGCGGATGGAGCATGCGGGTGATGGCCATGAAAGAGGCGGCCGACAGCGGACACCCGAGTTCTCACCCGAGGCGCGCGAACGAGCTTTCGCCAC
The DNA here is from genome assembly GCA_009923785.1 of Acidimicrobiia bacterium. Lineage (GTDB taxonomy): Bacteria > Actinomycetota > Acidimicrobiia > Acidimicrobiales > Ilumatobacteraceae > Casp-actino8. Next base: position 1,830 of record RFSV01000094.1, read on the forward strand.
CAACCTCAACACCTGCCACATCTGGGACGAGGACGGCGATCAGGTTCGCCTCATCCGCTCTGGTGGAACCCTCGGCGCACCGCTGTCGGTGAGCAAACGGCTCGAAAAGCTCGGTCGCTCCCCCGACGAGTGGGCCGAACGACGAGGCTGAGACACATCAGCCGATCAGTCGAACGGCCTCTTCTTTGGCCCACTTGTAGTCGGCTTTGCCGACGGGCGTGCGCACCACTTCGTCGACCACGAACACAGCCTTCGGTGCCTTGTAGTCGGCAACCAGAGTTCGCGTGTGAGCGACGACGTCGTCGGTGGTGATCGAGGTACCGGGTCGTAACTGCACGAGTGCGGTGACCTGCTCGCCCCACCGTTCGTTCGGTGTACCGATCACCACGGCGTCGAACACCGACGGGTGCTGCTTCAGTGCCGACTCGACCTCTTCGGGATAGATCTTCTCTCCACCGGAGTTGATGCACACCGAGCCGCGGCCGAGCACAGTGATCATCCCGTCGTCTTCGATCTGAGCGAAGTCGCCCGGGATCACCCAGCGCTTTCCGCCGTACGTGGGGAAGGTTGCCGCCGTCTTCTCGGGGTCCTTGTAGTAGCCAAGGGGGATGTAGCCGCTGCGGGCCAGTTTGCCCACCTCACCAACGGCACACACTCGGCCGTCGTCGGCGAGCACTGTGGTGTCGGGTCCGGTCTGGAACTTGGGCGCCGACAGCGGGCTGCCATCGTCGGCACGAGTTCCCGCGGCCCCGGTCTCAGTGGCCCCGTAGCTGTCCATGATCACGATATTGGGCAGTGCGGCACGCAACTGTTCGCGCACACCAGTCGACAGCGGCGCACCACCATTGCCCACCGAGAAGAGCATCGACATGTCGTACGCGGAAGGATCGGCGATCAACGCCTCGGCGAGAGGTCTGGCCATGGCATCGCCGATGGTCGACAACGTGTTGGTCTTGGCCCGCGATGCGAGACCGAGGACCTCGTGAGCATCGAACCGACGGCGGCTGTACATCACGAAGGCGCCCCCACCGACGATGGCATTTCCCATGACCCACTGGCTGCCGCCGTGCATGATCGGGCCGATACCCATGAGACGCATCTTGAACTGAGCTGCAGCAGCCTCTTCGCCGAGAACCTCGATGCGATCGATCGGACGGTTCTGTCTCATCGAGTTCATCGCACCGAGGATCACGTCCTCCGATCTCCACATCACGCCCTTGGGCATTCCCGTGGTTCCACCCGTGTAGAGGATGTAGGGGTCGTCGCCCGAACGGCCCGGGAAATCGCGATCGGGTGACGCGGCCGCCAGAGCCGATTCGTAGTCGTCGCCCAACACGATGACGTTCTTCAGCTGCGGGAGGTCGGAGCGGATCGACTCGACCATGTCGACGAACTCGGGGCTGGTCACCACGGCGACGCAGTCGGCATTGTCGTAGAGGTAACGAAGCTCGGCCTCGACATAGCGATAATTCACGTTGACTGCAGCGGCACCGATCTTCGCGCATCCCCAGAACGCCTCGACCCACTGATGGCAGTTGTAGGCGTGGATACCGACGTGCTGATTGCGCTGCACGCCGAGCGAGAGAAGGTGATTGGCGAAGCGCGTCGCCCGTTCGTCGAGCTGCGCGTACGTGTACTCGACTTCGTTGGTCACGAGTGCGAGATCGTCGGGCACGGCGTCGGCGAGCACCTCGATGGCGTCACCGAGGTTGATGCTGCGCGGGTATGACCTGTGCGCCACTTTCATTCTCCTTCGTAACCGTCGAGCATGTCGGTGAAACCGTACTTGTGGTGCGGTCCGATCGCCATGTTCTCGAAAAGTCCGTAGCCGACGTGCGTGCGGCCCTCGCGATCGGTGTAAGTGAATCGCGCCGAGTTGTCGACGATCCCGAAGAGACGCATGGCTCCTTCGGGAGTCGTGGTGTCGAGTTCGAAGTTCTGCACCACGAGTGGTCCTTGCCACATCCCGTGACGCCAATCGGCGTCGTAGCCGTACCCGGTTCCGATTCCGATGTGAACCGGCAGCAGGGGTTCGATCTTCATGTCGTACACGAAGCCATCGTCGGCCACCACTCGGAAGTCGGCGCCGGTGCAGAAGCGGGATCCTTTTCGGTAGCGCAGATCGTGCTCGGGACGACCGAGGTGCTCGATGCGTCCGTCGTTCCAGATCCGAGTCGCTTCCTCCATCACTCGAGACCCGTCGGGGTTCTCCTGCACGATGATCATGAGCGAATGGTCGTCGAAGCGCACCGGCGTGTAGATCCAGAACCAGCTGAAGGGATTCGAGGCGCGAATTCCCGCTGGTTCGCTCTCACCCACCGGCCGCACGCCCCACGAGCGATCACGCGTTCCCCACCACTGATCGGACGACAAGGTGAACGTCTTTCCGCCGACGGTGAGCGACCCGTCCCACCCGCCGGTCTGGGCCAGACGGCAGGTGTCGAAGATGACCCGTCCGTTCTCGCGGATGTAGTGACGCGGCTCTTCGAAGGCCGGCATCGAACCGGTCCAGGTGGCGTCGATCGTGATGCCCCATTCGTTGTCATCGCAGCGGAGACGCAGGGTCTGGAGTGGCTCGATCACTTCGATACTGAGCGGCCCCACACCCGGCTTCATGCGGTCGGCATCGTCGAGGGCGCCCGACGCTCGCACCACGCGGTGCTGACCCTCGTGGAACACCAAGAGGTACGCATCGATCACGCCGAGGTTCGGGTACACACCGAGACCGGCCACGAACATGACGGTTCCCGACTTGTCGAAGCCGTTGAAGTAGTAGCGGTCGTAGAAATTGCGATCGCTCGTGGCCGCATGCCGCATCGGCTCGGCAATTTGATGAATAGGGAAGTCGTCGAGGTTGCTGAGCATGATGTCTCCGTTCGTCAGATGCTGGTGAGTAGTGGCGCCACATCGGTGGCGAAGGCGATGAGCTGTTCACACAGTTCGTCGCAACTGCGTGCCTTGAAACGAACTTGGAGCTGATTCACTCCGGGGGCTGTACCCGCAAGAACCTGTTCGGCGATCGACGACGGTGAACCGTGAATGGTCGTATCGCCCACGTCGAACGTTGGGGTTCCGACGTAGAGGAATGGGGTGATGTGACCGATCATGAAGGGCCCGGTTCGCCCGTGCTTGTCGCGCTCGGCCGTCAGCATCGCCACCATGTCGGGGTTGGACGGACCCTGGGGAAGCCAGCCGTCGGCGAGTCGCGCCGCGCGCCGAATGGCGACCGGACTCGATCCGGCGACCCAAATGGGTGGGCGCGGCGTCTGCGTCGGACGAGGGCGAGCGCCGAAGCCGTCGACGAACTCGTTCTCGAGAGCGGCGGCCAACTCGGGGATTCCTCGTTCGAGAGCCTGACCACGTCCGGCGAAGTCGACTCCGAGAAAGTCGAATTCGGCCTCCACGTGACCGGCGCCGATACCGATCAGGGCACGACCGCCGGTTAGATGGTCGAGAGTCGCGAATTGTTTTGCTGCCACTCGTGGGTGCCGGTACGGCAACACGTACACATGGGTGAGCAACCCAACACGTGACGTCAGCGCACCGAGCCACGACAGGGTCGAGATCGGATCGGCCCAATGGGTTCCCATACCGCCCACCACCGATTCGGGAAGAGTGACGTGGTCGCACACGCCCACGTAGGCGTAGCCG
>RFSV01000095.1 GCA_009923785.1 Acidimicrobiia bacterium
GCGTCCTTGCGCCATGTGATCCTGACCGATCGACAGGGCGCGACATCTATTCCGGATTCACTTGATGCCCATTCTTTCGACGAGATGGTCGCCGGAGATCCGGTTCCGGTCGTCGAGGTCGACGACCGCCAACCAGCGGTCCTCGTGTTCACGAGCGGAACGGCGGGATCGCCACGTGCGGCCATCCTCACCCATCGAAACCTGATGGCCAACATCGAGCAGAACCGTCGGATGCCCGATCACGTGCGGGCCGACGACGTCGTGTTCGGTGTGTTGCCGGTGTTTCACATCTTCGGTCTGAACGTGGTGATCGGCATGTCGCTCGATGCCGGCGCGAGCATCGTGCTCGTCCAGCGATTCGATCCGGTGACGGCGATCGAGACGATCGGGCAGCGAGGAGTCACTGTGGTGCCTGGTGCGCCACCGATATGGGTGGCCTGGTCGATGCTCGAAGGTTTCGGCACCTCACATTTCGCATCCGTGCGCCTGGCCCTCACCGGCGCAGCACGCACTCCTCCTGAAGTGGCCGATCGACTGGCCGAGAAGTTCGGGATCACTCTTCGAGAGGGTTATGGGCTCACCGAAGCTTCACCCGTCGTCACCAGTTCGGTCGGCGTCGAACCGCGTCGAGAGTCGGTCGGGCGCGTCGTCCCAGGCGTCGAGGTCAGGGTGGTCGACTCCGACGGCAGCGACATCATCGCCGGAGACAGTGGGGAAGTCCTCGTTCGCGGGGAGAACGTCTTCGTTGGCTACTGGAACGACGCTGCGGCGACGGCCCGTGTGCTCGACGACGACGGCTGGCTCCACACTGGCGACATCGCAACGGTCGACGGAGACGGCTATCTCTATCTGCTCGATCGAGCCAAGGATCTGATCATCGTGTCGGGATTCAACGTGTTCCCGGCCGAGGTGGAAGAAGTGCTCATGCGTCATCCGGCTGTCCGAGAAGCCGGAGTCGTCGGCGTCCCTCATCCGCAAACTGGAGAATCAGTGCGCGCCTACGTGGTGCTGAACGAGGGACATGAGGCCGACGAGGACACCCTCATCGACCACTGTCACGACCATGTGGCTCGTTACAAGTGTCCGAACAAGGTGCTGATCGTCGAGTCGTTACCGCACAACCATTTCGGGAAGCTGTTGCGACGGTCGCTCTGAGCGCAGTGTCGGAACCGATGCCACGAGAAAACCGGCGAAAAGAATCACGACACCGATCACGAGAGTGACAGCGAAGGCGCGATCTTCGCCCAGTCGACCGGCCAACGAACCGCTGGCCGACAACACGAGAGTCCCGACGGCGATGAGAACGTTGGCCACGGTGTGTCGACCGATGTGTGTCACGTGACGCGTGGCCCCGGCGAGTGCTGGTACTCGACCACGAGCTGCGCGACCGATCGACCAGAGAGCCCCGATGACGATGACGAGGGCGGCCACTCCTGATCCCACGGCGGCGAAGGCGCGAGGGGCGGCGTCGAACAACTCGCTTCCCTTCGGCATGGCCCCGTCCTCCACCTGGCTCCACGACATCGGTGCGGTGAGGGTGACTCCGACTGCGGCCCCAGAAAGGCCGATGAGCCAGGCACGCACCCGATCGCCGATTGCACGACCGCCCAGTAGGTAGATCGTGCCGAGCGCGAGCCACGGAACGTTCAAGATCGCGCCGGCTACGTAAAAGACACGAAAGGATGCTCGGCTCCATCCTCGTGACTCGGCCCACCACAGTGCCACCGAGCCGAGAGCGAACAGAACGAGCGAGACCGTCCATGCCGCGTCGTGCGGACGTCGCCGACGCAACCAGCGGTCGAACGTCGACAGGGCGAAGGCTGATGCGACGATCGTGGCCGCGGCTGGCAGGGCGGTGTCGAGTGTTGCTGCCGACACGAGGGGGAGGCCAAATGACGAGTCGCCGAACACCTGCTCCAGGTTAGGAGTCTCGGTGAATCCTGGGGATTTCGAGCCCCATCGACTGATAAGTCGAGACGGTGACCGATGACCTCGTGTCCGTTCGAGAGGGACTTCGTGAACTTGGGAATTGCCCCGTAGCGTGTCAGATCAATGGTTGATCGCCCCCGACGCCGCATCCCCGAAGCAACGGTGATCCGTCTTCCGGTGTACCTGCGGATCCTCACCGAGGCCGGCGACGATGGCGTCGAGCACTTGTCGTCCGATCGTCTGGCCGAGCTCGCCGGAGTCAACGCCGCCAAGGTCCGCAAGGATCTCAGTTACCTCGGTAGCTACGGCACGCGCGGGGTGGGCTACGAGGTGTCGTATCTCGTGTACCAGATCCAGCGCGAACTCGGGCTCAATCACGAATGGCCCATCGTGATCATCGGAGCCGGAAACCTCGGACAGGCCTTGTCGGGTCACGCCGGATTCGGCCAGCGAGGATTTCCGGTTGCTGGCATCGTCGACGTGGAGGAGTCGAAGATCGGCTCGGTGATCGGCGGGGTGCGCGTACGACACATCGACGACTTGCCGCAGATCGTTGCGGCTCGTCAGGTGTCCATCGGTGTGGTCGCTGTCCCGCCGTCTGCTGCGCAGGATGCCGCCGACCGTCTGGTGCGGGCCGGTATCACGAGCATCTTGAACTTCGCGCCGGTGGTGCTGTCGGTTCCACGGGGTGTGACGGTTCGCAAGGTCGATCTCGCTCTCGAACTCCAGATCCTGAGTTACTACGAGCAGAAGCGCGCCGGGACGCTGCACGTCGTGCCGCGTTCGGGAACCGGCGCGTCTGCCTGACGGCGACCTCGTTCATCCGACGACGCGATCTACGCTCGTCCTATGAGACAGTTCGCCTCCTGGCGAGTCTGGGCTGCGATCCTCGTCGTCGTCATGGCGGCATCGATGCTGCGTGCGTGCGCAGGCGACGACGGTCCGGCGGTGTCCACCGAGGGTCTGGTGTCGCGCCGACTCGACCTCATCTCGCTCACGGCGACGATTCGCTCCGATGCTCCGTGGTTCGTGAGCGACGGTGCCATGTCGGGAGATGCGACCGTCGTGCTGGCGAACGGTCGGGTTGTACAGCTCACCGACGGAACGCTCGGCGAGAGTTCGTGTCTTTTCCCCGACGTGTTGAACGCCTGTGTTCTCCTCGCTGACACATTGGGTGATGGAGTGGTGTGGTTCGCTCTGCTTCCTGCACCGGCCAGTGCGTCGAACGAACTCGAATTGCCGGCGATCGACTCCCTGCTCGACGGTGTCACGTACGCCCGTCTCGACAACGGGTGGGAGGTTCCACTTCTCGATCGAGTGGTACGACGTTGCGAGACGGAGACCCCGAACCTTTCGTCGTTCGTTCAGCGCTTCGCCGATCGACATGTGACCATCATCGATCTGGAACGCGCCGAGGTGTCGGCCGTGCGCTGCCTCGAGAACTGATCGTCGATCAGGCGTTCGGAGCGAGTCTCACGATGGCCGCCGCGGCTTTGTAAGCCGCCTCGGCGGGACCGATTTCGTCGGGACGAAGAAGATTGGCCATGATGCGCAACACCCATTCCATGAGAGTTCGACTGTGCATGCCCACTCGACTCAATTCGCGCATGATCGCCGGCCTTCCGATGATTCGTGCGAACAAGCGGGCGACCTTGAAGTACTGCCCGTATTCGGCGTCGAGCAGTGTTTGATATTGCTGCAGGGCCGCCGGGTCGTTCTGACTGATCGCCTGATAGAGGACGTCGGCTGCGATGCGAGCAGTTTCGTAGGCGTAGTCGATGCCCTCACCGTTGAACGGGTTGACGCTGCCGGCCGCATCGCCCACCACCAGATACGTGGGTCCGGATTTCGGTCCCACCGAACCACCCATCGGAATACGACCCGAAGTGGCCTTTTGGGTGGGTGTATCGGGATCGATCTCCCACTTGTCAGCGACCATGTGCGCGTATTCGTTCAGGAGATGCGTGGTGTTGACACTCTTGAAGTCGCGGAAGGTCGAGAGCAGACCGACACCGATGTTCACCGTGCCGTCACCCACCGGGAAGATCCATCCGTATCCCGGCAGCGGATTACCGTTTCGGTCCTTGACGTCGAGGGCCGACTCGATCCACGGATCGGCGTGCCGGGGCGTTTCCCAGTAGGTGCGAATCGCCGTGCCGTACGGCCATTCCTTGGTGCGGAAGGTTCCGAGCGCTCGTCCGAAGCGACTGTTCGCTCCGTCAGCCACGATGACGTACTTGGCCGACACGTCGAAGGTTGCGCCTTCCTTGTTCGACAACGTGGCGCCGCGGACGAAGCCACGGTCGAGAACCGGTGATACCGCTTCGTGTCCCTCGAGCAACTGGGCACCGGCCGCTTCGGCATTGCGCGCCACCATGGTGTCCAGTTCGCGCCGGCGAACCACATAGCCGTGCTGCGGGTAGATCGGGTGGGTGGGCCACTGCAATTCGAGCTCGCGTCCGTGGGCGGTGGCTCGAAGTCCTTCGTACCGATGGAATTGAGTCAGCGGTTCTGCCAGGCCCATGTCGGAGAGTTGCTTGACGGCGCGAGGGGTGAGGCCGTCACCACAGGTCTTCTCACGAGGAAACGTCTTCTTGTCGACCATGACGACGTCGAGTCCGTGTCGGGCCAGCCAGTACCCGGCCGCCGAACCGGCTGGACCGGCTCCGATCACCAAGACGTCGTGATGAGAGCCGTCGTGAACAGGGGATCCGGACATGTCAGTCAGTGTGTCGCCACGCGACCGAATCTGCCCAAGCGGGACGACATTCAGATGGTGACGGTGGACTCAGGCCGACTCGGCCCGAGTCGGGCATCACATGCCGTATTCGGTACTGGCCGTGGTGCCGAGCCGGGGCTCGGTACCCACCCCGACCTCAGGGCTGTCGAAGGTCAACGCGCCGTCCTCGAGACCGGCAAAGATCTCGCTCTCGGCACTGCACCACTTCTCGTACTCTTCGGCCCATTCTCCGCCCTCGTCGGCCCCCGAGAGGTCGTAGCGGATGTGGCAGACCACACCGAGGATTTCGTACTGGGTCAGCGCACCGCCATAGGTTTCACCCTGGGCCGGCATGGGGCTCCCGTTGTACGAGCGTGGATAGTGGGCCCCACCCTCTCGATTGGGGTCGCCATAGGTCTCGATTCCGGCCGCTTCCCAGGCTTCCGTCCCTGCGTAGACCCACAAAAGCATGTCTTCGATGTGCGGGAAGGTCTTCATCGCCTCGCCACCGCTCAGGACCCGTCCGGCTCCGCCACCTCCGTCACCGCCATGACACGAGGCGCAGGCTCCATATTCTTCGATTCCGATGGCGATCGGGCCGCTGGCCTCGGCTTTTTGGGGCTGGAGACCACGGACGTACATGAACAAGAAGAGAGGGAGAAGGGCCAGTGTCGCCATGGCCTGCCGGTCGCTGAGTTTCACGGATTTCAGGGCGTACCAGGCCTGGAAATTGACCAGGTTCTGGCTCAGGTTGAGACCATAGCCATGGGAATTGAATCCATCTGCATAGGTGTAACGGACCGCTTCCGCCTG
>RFSV01000096.1 GCA_009923785.1 Acidimicrobiia bacterium
GTCCTTGCGATCACCCGGCAAGAAACCGGTGTCGCCCTGAGCCTGGATGCTCACTCGACGGGTCATCTGGCGAACGATCAACTCGATGTGCTTGTCGTGGATCGACACGCCCTGGTCGCGGTAGACCTTCTGGACTTCTTCGACGATGTAGAGCTGCGTCTCGCGCACACCCTTGATCTCGAGAAGTTCCTTCGGATCGAAGGGCCCGTCGGTGATGGGCTCACCAGCCGTGACTTCCTGGCCGTCACGAACCGAGATGCGGCTTCCGGTCGGAAGAACGATCTGGTGCTCCTCGCCGGCGTCGTCGACGACCGTCACGGGCAGACCCTTTCCTTCGTCCTCGCCGATGCGCACGACACCGCTCGCACGGGCGAGACGGGCCGAACCCTTCGGCGTACGGGCTTCGAACAATTCGACGACTCGAGGAAGACCGCCGGCGATGTCCTTACCGGCCACACCACCGGTGTGGAACGTACGCATGGTCAGCTGGGTTCCCGGCTCACCGATCGACTGCGCAGCGATGACACCGACGGCTTCACCGAGTTCGATCGGTGCACCGGTGGCGAGCGAACGGCCATAACACATCGCGCACACGCCGAGTTCGGCGTCGCACGTGAGGACCGAACGCACGCGAATGCGGTCGATCTTGTCGTCGTCGCGCAATGCCTCCATGAGGTTGTCGTCGACGATGGTGTTGCGAGCAGCAACCGATCCGTCCGACAACGTCACGTCGACGGCGAGCGCACGTCCGTACAACTTGGTCTCGAGGTAGGCGCGGCGGTTCGCCGTATCGGGCTGCACGTTCTCGATCCAGACGCCAAGGTTCGTGCCGCAGTCCTCTTCACGAATGATGAGTTCCTGCGCGACGTCGACGAGACGACGGGTGAGGTAGCCGGAGTCGGCAGTTCGCAGAGCGGTGTCGACGAGGCCCTTTCGAGCACCCGGAGTGGCGATGAAGTATTCGAGGGTCTCGAGGCCTTCGCGGAAGTTGCTCTTGATCGGACGCGGAATCATGTCACCACGGGGGTTCGCCACCAGACCGCGCATACCGGCAATCTGACGCATCTGAGTCATGTTTCCTCGGGCTCCCGAGCCGACCATCATGTCGATCGGGTTGAACTTCTGGGCCCGGAACGCCTCGACCATCACTCGCTGGACGTCGTTGGTGGCATCGGTCCAGATACGGACTTCCTGCTGACGTCGTTCACCGTCGGTGATGACACCGCGGGTGAACTGAGTCTCGACCTTGGAGGCCTGCTCTTCGGCGCGATCGAGGATCTCCTTCTTCTCGGCCGGAGTGCGAACGTCGTCGATCGAAACGGTGAGTCCCGACTGTGATGCGTAGCGGTAGCAGATGTCCTTGATGCGGTCGAGGGACTCGGCCACCTCGGCGTTGGTGTAGTGGTCGGACAGACGTTCGACGACGACACCCATCTCGGCTTTCTTGATCGGCTGGGTGATGTTTCCGAAGTTCTCGATGTACGTGGCCGGCAACGCCTCTTCGAAAAGGAGACGACCGGGAGTGGTCTCGACTTCGCGACGGTCGTCGCCCGAACCTTGACGTACCTTGATGCTCGCGTGGATGTGCACCGAGCGCTCTTCAAGTGCCTTCAGCACTTCCCACACGTGACGGAACACGCGGCCTTCACCGACCACTCCCGACTCGTCGGCCGTGAGATAGAAGGCGCCGATGATCATGTCCTGTGTCGGCGTGACGATCGGACGACCCGAGGCCGGCGACAAGATGTTGTTGGCGCTCAGCATCAGAACTCGCGCTTCGGCCTGGGCCTCCGACGACAGAGGCACGTGAACGGCCATCTGGTCGCCGTCGAAGTCGGCGTTGAACGCCACGCAGACGAGCGGATGGATCTGGATGGCCTTGCCTTCCACCAACACCGGCTCGAACGCCTGAATACCGAGGCGGTGCAACGTGGGAGCGCGGTTCAGGAGAACCGGGTGCTCACGAATGACTTCTTCGAGGACGTCCCATACGCGCGGATTGCGACGCTCGACCATGCGCTTTGCGCTCTTGATGTTCTGGGCGTACTCGATCTGCACGAGACGCTTCATCACGAAAGGCTTGAAGAGTTCGAGAGCCATGAGTTTGGGCAGGCCGCACTGGTGCAACTTCAAGGTGGGGCCGGCCACGATGACCGAACGGCCCGAGTAGTCGACGCGCTTTCCGAGCAGGTTCTGACGGAAGCGGCCCTGCTTGCCCTTCAACATGTCGGAGAGCGACTTCAAGGGGCGGTTGCCCGGTCCGGTGACCGGACGACCACGGCGGCCGTTGTCGAACAGCGCGTCGACGGCCTCCTGCAACATGCGCTTCTCGTTGTTGACGATGATCTCGGGGGCACCGAGACCGAGCAGGCGCTCGAGACGATTGTTGCGGTTGATCACGCGGCGGTAGAGATCGTTGAGGTCGGAGGTGGCGAATCGACCACCATCGAGCTGCACCATCGGCCGTAGCTCCGGCGGAATCACCGGCACGACGTCGAGGATCATGGCCTTCGGATCGTTGGCCCGACGACCGTTCTCGTCGCGCTTGTTGAACGACGCGACGATCTTCAAGCGCTTGATGGCCTTCTGCTTGCGCTGGGCGCTCAACGGCTTGCGGCCGTCCTTGGGATCGATGGCCTCGCGGAGCTTGCGCTCCTCCTCGTCGAAGTCGATGCGGTCGATGAGCGACTTGATGGCATCGGCTCCGGTGCCACCTTCGAAGTAGTCGCTGTAACGATCACGCAATTCGCGCCACAGACCTTCGTCTTCGATGATCTGGCGGGCGTGGAGTCCCTTGAACTCTTCCCACGAACGCTTGACGAGGTCGAGTTCGGCGTCGTAACGCTCGCGGATGGCGGCGAGATCGCGGTCGGCCATCTTTTGCACGGCCTTGACCTCGGTGTCCTTCGCGCCGTCGGACTCGAGGCGAGCGGCTTCCTTCTCGGCTTCCTTCAGACGACGATCGATTTCGAGATTGAGTTCCTTCTCGATCGCTTCGATTTCGCCGATGTATTCGTTCTCGAGGCTGTTGAGTTCGTCGTGACGACGTTCTTCGTCGACCCACGTGACGAGATGGGCGGCGAAGTAGATGACTTTCTCGAGCTGCTTGGCCTTCAGCTCCTCGCGCGGCTCGAGGCCAGCGAGCAGATAGGCCAGCCATGAACGAGTTCCGCGGAGGTACCAGATGTGCACGACCGGGGCGGCCAACTCGATGTGACCCATACGCTCGCGACGAACCTTCGAACGTGTGACTTCGACACCGCACTTCTCGCAGATGATGCCCTTGAAGCGAACGCGCTTGTACTTGCCACAAGCACATTCCCAGTCACGGGTCGGTCCGAAGATCTTTTCGCAGAACAGACCGTCGCGCTCGGGGCGCAGCGTTCGGTAGTTGATGGTCTCGGGCTTCTTGACCTCGCCACTCGACCAGTTGCGGATGTGGTCGGCCGTGGCCAGACCGATCCGGAGTTGGTCGAACATGTTCACATCGAGCATTTCGGCGTCTCGCTCTCTCTTCGTTTCGTCACGTACTCAGTAGGGGAATCAGTGGTCGGGTTGGCTCAGCGTCGGAAACTCGCGCGCTCGCGATCGTCCTGATCGCTACCGCGCTCGGGTCGGCTGATGTCGATGCCGAGTGATTCGGTGGTCGCGAAGAGTTCTTCGTCGATCTCCTTCATCTCGATCTCGGAGCCGTCCTTGGCGAGAACCTCGACGTTCAGACACAGTGCCTGCATCTCCTTCATGAGAACCTTGAAGCTCTCGGGGATACCCGGCTCAGGAATGTTCTTGCCCTGAACGATGGCCTCGTACACCTTCACGCGGCCGAGGACGTCGTCGGACTTGATCGTGAGCAGTTCCTGCAAGCAGTACGCCGCGCCGTAGGCCTCGAGAGCCCACACTTCCATCTCACCGAAGCGCTGACCACCGAACTGCGCCTTACCACCGAGCGGCTGCTGGGTGATCATGCTGTAGGGGCCAGTCGAACGGGCGTGGATCTTGTCGTCGACGAGGTGTGACAACTTCAAGATGTACATGAACCCGACCATGATCGGATTGTCGTAGGCCTCACCGGTACGACCGTTGTAGAGCGTGGTCTTGCCATCGGACTGGATCAGACGACGTCCGTCGGTGGCCTCGGGGTTGAGCTTGGCGAACACGTCGACGATCGTCGGGTGCTTGCCCGACTTCTCGACTTCGTCCCAGTTGGCCCCGTCGAACACCGGTGTCGAGATGAACGTGGCCGGGCTGGTGCTCGGTCGCGTCTTCGACTCGGTACCACGGATGGGTGCCTCACCGATGGCGCGATCACCATCGGTCCAACCCCAACGAGCGGCGTAACCGAGGTGAGCCTCGAGTACCTGACCGACGTTCATTCGGCTCGGAACACCGAGCGGGTTCAAGATCACGTCGACCGGCGTTCCGTCGGCGAGATACGGCATGTCCTCCTGCGGGAGGATCTTGGAGATGACACCCTTGTTGCCGTGACGACCGGCGAGCTTGTCGCCGACGCTGATCTTGCGCTTCTGAGCAACGAGGACCTTCACCATCTGGTTGACACCAGGGTTGAGTTCGCCGCCTTCGTCGCGGTCGATCACACTGACGTGGATGACCTTGCCGCTTTCACCGTGCGGAACCTTGAGGGACGTGTCGCGGACTTCACGAGCCTTCTCACCGAAGATGGCGCGCAGCAGTCGCTCTTCGGGGGTGAGTTCGGTCTCGCCCTTCGGCGTGACCTTTCCGACCAGGACGTCTCCGGGGCTGACCTCGGCGCCGACGCGGATCACGCCGCGATCGTCGAGATCGCGCAGGATGTCGTCGGACAAGTTCGGGATGTCACGAGTGATCTCTTCGGGGCCCAACTTGGTGTCGCGGGCATCGATCACGTACTCGTGGATGTGGATCGACGTGAGCACGTCGTCCTTCACGAGACGATCGGACAAGATGATGGCGTCCTCGAAGTTGTAGCCCTCCCACGGCATGAACGCCACGAGAAGGTTCTTGCCGAGAGCGAGTTCACCATGATCGGTGCTCGGGCCGTCGGCGATGAGATCGCCCTTTTTGACCTTCTGTCCCTGGATCACACGGGGCACCTGGTTCACGCAGGTGTTGTGGTTGGAACGGCGGAACTTGTGCAGGTGGTACACACGCTTGCCGAGCGACGAGTACATCACCGTGATCTGCGATCCCGAAACCTCGGTGACCTCACCATCGTCAGTAGCGAGGATCAGATCGGCGCCGTCGGACGCCACCTTGCGCTCGATACCGGTGCCGACGTACGGCGCCTCGGTACGAACCAGCGGCACGGCCTGACGTTGCATGTTGGCGCCCATGAGCGCGCGGTTGGCGTCGTCGTGCTCGAGGAACGGGATGAGAG
>RFSV01000097.1 GCA_009923785.1 Acidimicrobiia bacterium
TCGCCGACGGAACGGTTCGATTCGTCGGCGAACTCGTGGCTGCCGTGGTGGCCGAGACACGTGCCGAAGCGATCGACGCCGCCGAAGCAGTTCTCGTCGATTACGAACCGCTCGATGTGGTGGTCGACCCCGAAGCGGCCATGGAGTCGTCGACCCTTCTCTTTCCCGATCACGGATCCAACGTGGTGGTCACGCTGCCGTCGCTCGGGCCGGTCGATTTCTCCGACTGCGAAGTCGTGGTCGAGAAGCGGATCGTCAATCAGCGTCTGGCTCCGAGTCCGCTCGAGATGCGGGTGGCGGCCAGTCGTTGGGAAGAACCCGACGAGTCGGGTGTGCGTCGTCTTACGCATTGGCAGGCCACACAAGGTGCGCATCCGATTCGCAACCAGATCTGCGACTTCTACGGCTTACCAGCCGAGCAGGTGCGGGTGATCACCCCTGACGTGGGCGGTGGTTTCGGCGCCAAGGCCTTCTTCTATCCCGAAGATCTACTGGTGCCGTGGCTCGCCCGACGTGTCGATCGACCGGTCCGCTACACCGAATCGCGTACCGAGAGCATGAACGGTCTCGGTCATGGACGCGGTCAGATCCAGGACGTGAAACTCGGTGGTACGCGTGACGGTCGAATCCTCGCCTACGAGATGCGCGTGGTGCAGGACGCCGGTGCCTATCCGCGTTTCGGGGCCTTCCTTCCGTTCATGACCGGTCGCATGCTCACCGGTACGTACGACATTCCCCGTGCCGGCATGACTGCATACGGAGTGCTCACCAACACCGTCCCCACTGTCGCGTATCGCGGGGCCGGTCGCCCCGAGGCCGCAGCGGCGATCGAGCGGGCTGTCGACATGTTCGCTCGCGAGATCGGACTCGATCCAGCCGAGGTACGGCGACGAAATCTGGTCGCTCCTGATCGTTTCCCGTACACCACGGCCATGGGAACCACGTACGACAGTGGTGACTATCCGGGAGCTCTGGAGCTGGCTCTCGAAGCTGCCGACTACCCCGCACTGCGCGCCGAACAAGAACGACGACGATCGATCGGAGATCCGATCCAGCTGGGTATCGGTATCGCGGTGTACGTCGAGATCACCGCCATGTCGGGTGGATCCGAACTCGGCACGATCGACGTGATGGCCGATGCTGATGGTCAGCCGTGTGCGCGCATCGTCACCGGTACCACTCCGTACGGTCAGGGTCATCGCACCACGTGGGCGATGTTGGCCGCCGATCGACTGGGCATTCCGTTCGAGAACATCACGGTCGTACATGGCGATACCGATCTGGTGCGGTCGAGTGAGATCACTGGTGGCTCGCGATCGGTACAACTCGGTGGCACCAACGTGTGGCGAGCGGCCGGTGTGGCTGCCGACAAGGCGCGCGCCATCGCGGCACAATTGCTCGAGGCCGACCTGTCCGACGTGGTGCTCGAGAACGGCCGGTTCTTCGTGGTCGGTTCACCGGCGGTGTCGAAGGACTGGTCCGACGTTCTCACCGAAGCGATCGAGCGCGGTGAGTCGATCGACGGCGAAGGGGACTTCGCGCAGGCTGGCGGTACGTTCCCAAGCGGTGCACACGTGGCAGTGGTCGAAGTCGACACCGAGACCGGCAAGGTGAAGTTGCGCGATGTGTTCGCCGCTGACGACGCCGGACGAATCGTCAACCCGCTTCTCGCCGAAGGCCAGATCCACGGTGGACTCGTGCAAGGAATCGGTCAGGCTCTCTTCGAAGAAGTGATCTACGACGCCGACGGCAACCCGCTCACCGGCAATTTCGCCGACTACGGCTTCCCGTCGTCGGCTGAGGTGCCGAGTTTCGTGACAGTGCATCTGGCGTCGCCGTCACCGCTCAACGATTTGGGTGCCAAGGGAATCGGCGAGAGCGGCACGATCGGTGCCACACCTGCCGTGCAGAACGCGGTGGTCGATGCGTTGTCGTCGTTCGGCGTCGACCACGTCGATCTACCGTGCACTCCCCAACGCGTGTGGGCAGCCATCGCTGCCACCCGCTGATCACATCCGAAACCGCTGAACCGAGCCCTACACGCGGAACGCCCCCGGACCGCCGACTCGACTCGTGCCGCCGATGTCGTCGATCCGGGGACTGCCCCTACCGGAGAGGAGAACCCTCCGTGCCAGCCGGCAACGATGCCGGTCAGCTCTTGTGATCCGCAGGATCAGATGGCGCTGGCGCCCTCTTCACCGGTGCGGATGCGAACCAGGCGATCCACCGAGGTCACCCAGATCTTTCCGTCGCCGATCTTGCCGGTGGACGCTGCGGCGCTGATCGCCGAGATCACCGAGTCGACCGACGTGTCGTCGACGATCACTTCGAAGCGAACCTTGGGAACGAAGTCGATCTTGTACTCCGCCCCGCGATACGTCTCGCTGTGGCCACCCTGTCGACCGAAGCCGCGCACTTCGCTGACCGTCATGCCCTGGATTCCGGACGCCTTCAAGGCCTCCTTCACGTCGTCGAGCTTGAACGGTTTGATGATTGCTGTGATGAGTTTCATGGTGTTCAGTCCTTTCGATGCTCAGCGGAGCACCATGTCGTCGCCGACGTAGCCGGGCATACCGTGTTCGTGAGAGTCGAGACCTTCGATCTCTTCCTGCTCGCTCACTCGCAGGCCCATGGTCTTCTTGATGACGGTGAAGAGGATTCCGGTGGTCACGGCGACCCAGGCGGCGATGATCAGAACCATCACGATCTGCATGAGGAGCTGGTCGACGCCCCCGCCGTAGAACAGGCCGGCCTTCTCGCGACCGAGGAAGGCATCGTCGTAGCGGGCGAACAGACCGATGGCGATCGTTCCCCACGCTCCGCACACGCCGTGCACGCTGATGGCACCGACCGGATCGTCGATCTTGATCTTGTCGAAGAACATCACGGCGAACACCACGATGAACCCGGCGACACCGCCTGTGATGAGGGCACCGAGGACGTTCATAGTTCCGCAGCCGGCGGTGATACCGACCAGACCGGCGAGAACACCGTTGCCGACCATGGCGAGATCGATCTTTCCGGTCCGGCTCCACACGACGGCCATCGTGACGGCGCCACCGGCCGCGGCGGCAATGAGCGTGTTCATGGCGATCCATGCCACGTAGTTGTCGGCGGCGAGTTCGGAGCCGGGGTTGAAGCCGAACCAGCCGAACCACAAGATGAACACACCGAGCATGGCGAGCGGGATGCTGTGGCCGGGAATGGCTCGCGGCTTGCCATCAGGGCCGTACTTGCCGATACGAGGTCCGAGGGCCATCGCTCCCATGAGGGCGGCGACGCCACCGCTCATGTGCACGATCGACGAACCGGCGAAGTCGGAGTAGACGGCGTCACCGATGTTGATCTTCGCAATGAGTCCACCACCCCAGGTCCAGTGCACGACGACCGGATAGATGAACGCAGTCATGATGGCGCTGAACACGAGATAGGCCTTGAACTTCGTACGCTCGGCCATGGCTCCTGATGCGATGGTCACCGCGGTGGCGGCGAACACCACCTGGAAGAAGAAGAAGGTGGGAGTGGTGAGAGTGCCGACGCCGCTCGATCCCCATTCGAACGGGTTCGACCCGCTCAGGAACCAGCCACCGAGGCCGATGAACCAGCCACCGTCGCCACCGAAAGCGAAGGCGTAGCCGACGGCGAGGAACATGGTCACACCCACCAGCGCATCGCTCATGTTCTTGGCGAAGATGTTCACGACGTTCTTGGCCCGCGTGAGACCGGCCTCGACGAGAGCGAAGCCGGCTTGCATCAAAAACACGAGTACTCCGGCAATGATCAGCCAGAGGTTGTCGAGGGCGGCTTGGACTCCGTCCACGGCCGCCATGGGATCTGCGTCTTCTGCGAGGGCGATACCGGGGAGCGCCAGCGCAACAGCGGTGGCTCCGGCGATGCCCAGCGAGAGACGTAATACTTTCTTTCGCATGAGGTTCTCCTTGTGAGGGGACTCGGGTGATGGGGAAGTCCGTCCACGCTGACGGGTTGTGCGGAACGGACCTCGTTGTCTCGTCACCACGACACCGGTGACCGTACGAGTTCTGTGTTTCCCGATCGTCTGGAGAATGTTTCGTCTCTGTGACCGCTTCGTCCGATTCGACCGCGATCCCCGAGAGCGATGTCAGGCGGCGATGACCCGACGGGCGTCGTCGACCGCTGCTGGCTGGAGCATCCATCCCCGGCTACGCACGGTCCGGATCGACTCGGGGCCGAGAACGCGCCGAATGGCCACGAGAAGAGAGTCGCAGCGACGGCTGTTGAGACCGTTCAGCCCGGCCCGGCGAGCCAGCTCGGCCCGGCTGACGACTCGCCCCTGACAGTCCAAAAAGACCTGGAGAACAGCGGTTTCCTGGGTCGTGAGCGGGGCAGCGCTCGAGAGCAGGGCGTTGGGGCTGGCGTCCATGTCAGACGACCTTAGAAATCGGCCGTGTCGGGCCTGTTGGCACCGTGTGAACGCTGTGTGAACGACGACGCAGGAACCAGAGTCCTTGAATTGTCCCGTCCCGACATGTGTCGGTGAGAATGACCGAATGGAACTGAGCTACCCCGCCGACGCCGAAGAATTCCGCCAGGAGATCCGCACCTGGCTCGAGACGAACCTCCCGAAGGGTTGGGGTCAGCCCGGGTTCGAGATGTCGGCCGAGGAGCGCAAGGCCTTCAACGAGACGTGGCCGTCCAAGTTGTTCGAAGGTGGTTGGATCTGCGCGACGTGGCCCACCGAGTACGGCGGCAAGGGCCTCACCACCATGCAGGGTGTGGTGTTGTCCGAGGAGTTCGCGCGGATGAAAGCACCGCTACGCGCCGACTTCTTCGGCGACACGCTGGTCGGACCCACTTTGTTGCAGTGGGGAACCGAAGAGCAGAAGAAGGAATTCCTGCCCAACATCTTGAATGGCAAGACTCGATGGTGTCAGGGCTTCAGCGAGCCCAACTCGGGCTCCGATCTGGCGTCGTTGAAGACAACAGCCGTCCTCGACGGTGACGAGTGGGTCATCAACGGTCAAAAGGTCTGGACGACCGGCGGCCACCACGCCGACTACTGCTTCTTGCTCACGCGTACCGATCCCGATGCCACCAAGCACAAGGGGATCTCCTACCTCCTCGTGCCGATGCGTCAAGACGGCGTGGAAGTGCGCGGCATCGTCCAGCCCGATGGCACGGCCGAGTTCTGCGAAGTGTTCTTCACCGACGCCCGCTGCCCGAAGGACAACGTTGTCGGTGGGGTCAACAACGGGTGGAAAGTGGCCAACTCGACTCTGGCGTTCGAACGTGGCATGAGCGCTACCACCGGTTACCGCCGCTTCGAAGAGGAGTACCGCCTCATGAAGCAGACAGCGACCGAGAATGGTTCGATCGAGCACGAAG
>RFSV01000098.1 GCA_009923785.1 Acidimicrobiia bacterium
CCGAGGATCGTCAGCCCGAGTCCGGCGACGAGAACGGCCCAGTTCGACATGTAGGGCGTCGCGGCACTGGTGAGTTCGATGGCGACATTGCGGTCGTAGAACAACCAGTAACCGAGTCCGCGCAAAACTTCGAGGGAGGTCGACGTCGCGGCCGTGGAGGGGAGTGCCTCGCTGTACGACAGAACGGCGGCACCGTAACGGCACTGGGTCACCAATCCGGCGATCCACCAGGCGCTGGCTGCTACTGCCGACGATCCGAGGATCACGAGCGTGGTCAGGCTCCGTCGCCACGAACGCCAACGCCCTTCGGACATGACGAAGACGAATGGACCCGGCGCGATCATGATGAGCGCAGTTGCGTTCAGTCCACCGGTGGAGGCGATGAGAAGCGTCCAGATGGCGACGTCTCGCCAACGTCGATGACGGGCGACGAGAATCGCCGTTGCGATGATCCAGCCGAGGAGGCTCCACGGAAGTAATAGGGCCGACGTACGCGACACGTAAGGAAGGACATAGGGCGACAACTGATAGACGACAGCGGCAACCGTCACCGTCGTCGCACCAAGACCGAGCACTCGTCCGAGTCGCACGACTCCGGCACCGGCGAGAAAGAGCAGAGTGCCGATCCAGAGCCGGTGGGCGAACCAGTCGGGAATCGACAGTGCGTCGAAGACGGCATAGAACGGACCAGTTGGCCACAGATAGCCGACATTTTGGTGGGGAACCCAACCACTGAATTGGCGACTGTCCCAGGTCCAGATGGAGTCGGTGACGAGCCGAAGCGGATCGAGATAGAGCGACAGCTTGGTGTCGCCCGGTACTCGACCGGGTGCGCTGAGGAGAGCCGGGAGGTAGGCCAGTAGTGCGAGCCCGACGAGTCGACGGGCTCGCAACGTGTTCACGGGATCGCCCCGTAGACGCCGTACAAGGCAGTGAGAGCGGTGAGTCCCGTCCCGCAGGCGGCGAGGAGATAGGGCCACCAATGTCGACGTCGTTCGTCGTCGAGCCAAACAGCGGCTGCGACGACGAGCGGGAACGCGGTGAAGAGAAACCGTGGTCGCGCCGTGACGGTGGACGGAAGAAGCATGAGAGCCACGACGACTGCGCTGTAGGCGACGGCGGGAAGTGGTAGTGGTCGTTTCCAGGCGAGCCACACCACAGCGATCGTGGCGAGGAAGGCGACGGCCGTGATGAGGTCGGTGGGTGAGGTGAGCGGTTTGGTGAAGGCTTCCAAGGTGTTACGAATGGCGGTGAGACCGAAACTTGCGCCTTCTTTCCAGGCTTCGCCTTGGACCCGGAACCACACGCGTGACTCGCCGGTATGACGGTCGATCCACCATTGGTAGGCGAGGAACCCGAGGGGTGACAACAGCGGAGCCGACAGCGCCCACCACTGCCGCGACCGTCGAATGGCGATGGCGGCCGCGATGGCGGCCGCTGCCACGAGAGCGATTCCGTTCGGACGCGTGGCGGTGGCGACAGCGGCGAAGACTCCAGCCATCACCCAACGTTCCGATGACAGAGCGAGGAGGCAGGCGGCGGCGAGCACCAGTAGGAGTGCCTCGCTGTACGCGAACGAGAGGACGAAGCTGCCGGGGAAGAACGCCGTCAGGACCATGGCCGGTCGAGCCGCCCGGTCGCCGAACCATCGTCGGGCGAGCAATCCGACCAGAACGATGAACACGGCACCGAGGACGAGGTTGACGAACAGCGCAGCGAAGGTGTCGCCACCGGGGAGCATTCGATCGACGGTGCGGACGAGCCACGGATACATCGGGAAGAAAGCGACCCGTGCTTCGGGGTCGTCATAGGTGATGCCACTTGGGACGTACTCGGGGTAGCCGCGCCGTACGATGCGCATGTACCAGATGCCATCCCACGACGTGAGCACGTCGAGGATCATCGACGAAGCCGATCGAGGAAGGATCGCGTCTCGTGCGTGAGGGTCGGGTTTGCCGAAGAATCCCCAGATGAGGCGTTCGCGAAGCTTGTTGTCGTCGGCCCGCATCTCGGCTCCGACGATGGCTGCGCCGATGAGCACGCAAAGTCTCGACAACGTGTAGGCCAGGGCTGCGTGACGCAGGGCTGTCCGCCAGATCAGCGAAGAATCGGATGAGGTGGTGGTCGTGGACATGGCGCGAAACGACCGGACAGGTCGATCCGACGCTACACGGTGTACTTGCGACTCCTGGCGACAGGCAGACTGGGGCAATGTCCGATGTTCCTGTACTCCTCGAACGCCCGCGTCCTGACGTGGCGGTTCTTCGACTCAATCGACCCGACCGGCTCAACGCCATGACGAGCGAACTCGTTCAGTTGCTTCACGAACACCTCGACGAGCTGGCTGTCGATCTCACGTGCAGGGTGGTCGTCCTCACGGGGGTCGGGCGAGGATTCTGCGCCGGCCTCGATCTTGGCGGATACGGAACGGCGCCGCACAGTGAGAACGTCGGCTCGACCCAGCGCGGTTTCGCTACTCAGAAACACATCGCTACTTTGGTCACCCACATGAGGTCGATCCCGCAGCCGATCATCGCGGCGGTGAACGGTGCGGCAGCCGGGGGTGGACTCGCCCTCGTGCTGGCAAGCGACGTTCGCCTGGGCGCCGAATCGTCGAAGTTCAACGTGGCGTTCGTACGCATCGGTTTCTCGGCCTGCGACATCGGTACGTCGTGGTTGTTGCCCCGCATCGTGGGTGTCGCACGCGCTCAGGAACTCATGCTGACCGGCCGGGTGTTCGACGCCGCTGAGGCGTACCGCATCGGATTACTGGTCGATGTGGTGCCCGACGACTCGCTCCTCGACGCGGCCCTGTCGAAGGCGGAGGAGATCGCGCGGAACTCGCCGTTCGGCGTGTCGCTCACGAAAGAGGCCATGTGGACTGCGCTCGAGATCCCGGGCATGCAAGCCGCCATCGACCTGGAGAATCGACAGCAGATTCTGGCCAGTCACACCGACGACGCACGCGAGGCAATGATGGCCTTCGTGGAGAAGCGACCGCCGCGTTTCGAAAACCGCTGATGACAGGTCGGTGATCAGACGCGAACGCTGACTGGCGCCTCGCCACCGTGCAGTGGGAAATGGCAGGCGACGAAATGTCCGGGGGCCACTTCGCGAAGTTCGGGTTCCTCGGTGCGACACCGGTCCTGAGCGTGGGGGCAGCGCGGGTTGAAACGACAACCGCTCGGCGGAAGCACCGGGGACGGCGGCTCGCCTTGGACGTCGACTCCGGCGATCTCGACCGTCGGGTCGGCCACCGGGATCGAATCGATCAGGACCTTCGAGTAGGGATGGGCTGGTCGATCGAAGAGAGCGCCCGGTTCGACAACTTCGCACATCTTGCCGAGATACATCACGACCACCCGGTCACTGATGCTCTTCACCACTGCCAGGTCGTGGGCGATGAAGATGAGAGTGAGCTCGCGATCACGCTTCAGGTCCTCGAGCAGGTTCAACACCTGTGCCTGTACCGATACGTCGAGAGCCGACACGGGTTCGTCGCAGATGATGAGCGAGGGTGACAGAACGAGCGAACGAGCGATCGAAATGCGCTGACACTGACCACCGCTGAACTGGTGGGCTCGACGGCCGGCCGCCACGGCGGGATCGATACCCACTTCTTCGAGAACGGCCTTGGCCTTTTCTTCGCGTTCGGCTTTGGTGCCGACCTTCCAGATGTTGAGAGGTTCTGAGACGATGTCGAGCACGCTGCGACGCGGGTTGAGTGACGAGATCGGATCTTGGAAGATCATCTGGATCTTGGTGCGCAACCGGCGCATCTCGTTCTGGTCGAGAGCGTTGAGGTCGGCTCCCTCGAAAAGAATCTGACCCGAGGTGGGTCGGGGGAGTTGCATGATGGCGCGTCCAGTCGTGGACTTGCCGCAGCCCGATTCGCCAACGATGCCGAGTGTCTCACCTCGGCGAACATCGAACGAGATTCCCGAGACGGCGTTGACCTTCAAGCCCGTACGACCGACAGGGAATTCGACGACCAGATCTTCGACTCGGAGAACCGAGTCATCACGGAGATGGGCCTTGCCGGTACCAGCCATCAGCTTGCCTCCACCGAGTGTCCGGTGTTCATGCGCACGTTCACTTCTTGCCAACGTTCGGAGCCGACGGGATGGTGACAGGCGTACCAGTGGCCCGGTGTCACCTCCACCAGTTCGGGCGGTGTGGTCGTGCACACGTCGGTGGCGTATGGGCAGCGGGGGCTGAAGCGGCATCCCTCAGGAGGAGCGATGAGATTTGGTGGTCGGCCGCCGATGGTCACGAGACGGGTGTGACTCGGATCGGACAATTTCGGGATGCTGCGGAACAAGGCCTCCGTGTAGGGCATCTTCATCGAGCTGAAGAGCACCGGCGTGAGGGCGCGCTCGACGATCTGTCCGGCGTACATCACGATGATCTCATCAGTGTGGCCGGCCACCACGCCGAGGTCGTGGGTGACGAGGACGACCGACATGTTGCGGTCACGACGTTGACGCTCGATCAGGTCGAGAATCTGGGCCTGCACGGTCACGTCGAGGGCGGTGGTCGGCTCGTCGGCGAACAACACCGACGGCCCACACGTGAGAGCCATGGCGATCATGACTCGTTGACGCATGCCTCCGGAGAGTTCATGGGCATACTGGCGCATCCGCTTCTCGGGCTCAGGGATCCCCACATCGGTCAGGAGTTGTAGCGCAGTGTCGCTCGCCGTCTGACGGTCGTGGCCGAGGTGAATCTGGAGAGGCTCGATCAGCTGTTTGCCGATGCGGATCACCGGATTGAGCGAAGTCATCGGATCCTGGAAGATCATGGCCATCTCGGCGCCCCAGATCTTTCGGCGTTCCTTCAAGGGCATGGTGGTGAGTTCGCGACCTTCGTAGAGAACCGATCCCCCGCGCACGACGTTTCGGCGGGGGAGAAGACCCATGATCGAGCGTGACAGAACGGTCTTGCCGCATCCGGATTCGCCCACGATCCCGAGTCGCCGTCCGCGTTCGAGGGTGAACGACACGTGGTCGACCGATTTCACGAGTCCGATGGGAGTCGAGAAGTAGGTGTGAAGGTCGTCGACTTCGAGAAGGACTCCCGACTCTCGGCGACTCTCGGCCT
>RFSV01000099.1 GCA_009923785.1 Acidimicrobiia bacterium
CAGATCGAGACCGGTGTTCCGATCATGTTCGGAGTGCTCACCGTCGACACCAATCAACAGGCGATCGATCGATCAGGCCCCGGCCACGACAACAAGGGCGACGAAGCAGCGATCGGAGCTGTGGAGATGGCGTTGCTCACGCAACAAATCACCGAATCCACCGACCTCTGATCTCATCGCTCCGGTGCATCAAGGATGCACTCAGAGGTGAATGTCACAGTTTCCTCACGATTTCTGTGATGTGACCGTTTCGCGACACACGACCTGCACAAATACGACACGAACGCTTTCGTCACAGGAAACGCACGGAATCGCGTGCCTATCCTCGAACGACATGTTCTGCACCGTCTCATCCATCCGTCTCGAGGATGGACACCGATGAGTGGCATCACCAACTGGTTCGAGTATGTCGGTGATCGCTGGAGCGACGTCTGGGGTGCGTCGTGGGATCACCTCATGCTCGTGATCCAAGTGATGATCGTCGCCACCGTGCTGTCGGTTGCCGTCGGAGTCGCCGTTCGTAACAACGCCACCCTCCGCAACATCGCTCTCGGGGTGGCCGGCATCCTCATCACCATTCCGTCACTCGCCCTGTTCACGATCTTCATCCCGATCGTCGGCCTCGGCTTCAAGCCCGCCTTCATCGCCCTCCTCCTTTACGCGATCCTGCCGATTCTTCGCAACACCATCACGGGTCTGCGAGAGGTCGACCCGAATGTGCTCGAGTCGGCACGTGGCATGGGATTGAACGGCACCCAGCGCCTGATCCGCGTTCAACTGCCCCTGGCCTGGCCGGTGATTCTGGCCGGTATCCGAGTGTCGACCCTGATCACCACCGGTTTCGCAGCCATCGCAACCCTCGTGGCCGGTCCGGGTCTCGGCATCTTCATCAAGGACGGCCTGCGCCGTCTCGGCCTTCCGCTCTCGATGGAGTCGGTCTGGACCGGCACCATTTTCACGATCCTGCTCGCCCTCGCTCTCGATCTGGTGCTGTCGACCATCGGTCGCTTCACCACGTCGCGCGGCGTGCGCTGACTTCTGTCGTCCCGTCACGAGGAGATCTCATGAATCAATCCGACACCACTGAACCAATGATCCGACTCGACCGAGTGTCGAAGGTGTATCCGGGACAGAGCTCGCCTGCCGTTGCCGAACTGAGTCTCGACATCGCACGAGGTGAGGTTCTGGTCCTCGTCGGACCATCGGGATGTGGAAAGAGCACAACTTTGCGCCTCATCAACCGCATGATCGAACCAAGCAATGGTCGCATCATCTTCGATGGCGAGGACGTAACGGGAGTGAATCCCGACCTCCTGCGCCGACGCATCGGATACGTCATCCAGCAGATCGGTCTCTTTCCCCATATGACGATCGCCGACAACGTGGCGACAGTTCCGCGCTTGCTCGGATGGAAGAAAGACAAAATCCGTGCACGCGTGGATGAACTGCTCGACATGGTCGGACTCGAACCGAACGTCTATCGCGATCGTTATCCAAAGGAGCTCTCCGGCGGTCAGGCCCAGCGTTGCGGCGTGGCGCGCGCACTCGGAGCAGATCCCGAGGTTCTCCTCATGGACGAACCCTTCGGTGCCATCGATCCGATCACCCGCGACCGCCTGCAGAACGAGTTCCTACGTTTGCAGAGCGAACTCAAAAAGACCATCGTCTTCGTGACTCACGACATCGACGAAGCGATGAAGATGGGCGACCGAATCGCCATCTTGAAAGAAAGCAGCCAGATCGCGCAGCTCGACAAGCCTGAACACATCCTCGCCTATCCGGTCGACGACTTCGTCGATGACTTCATCGGATCCGGATCGACGCTGAAGGGTCTCAGCTTCGAGCGGGTTCGTGACCTCGAGCTGTCGCCCTACCCCATGATCCGCCACAATGCCGGCCACGCTCAGGCCCGCCGAGTGCTCGACGAAGCCCCACAGCGTTGGCTCCTCGTCCTCGACGACATGGACCGTCCGCTGCGGTGGGTGAACGACAGCCACCTCGATCGCACCGATCGTCCACTTCGGGATCTTGGACATCCGGTTCGAGCCAAAGTCGAGCCCAACGCGACGCTGCACGACACTTTGGAAGCCATGCTCACGTCGATGGCCGGATGCGCCTGTGTGATCGACAAGCGAGGATCTCTGCAAGGTGTGGTCGAAATCGAAGCACTCACCGACGTGATCCGACGACTGCGAGCCAATGCCCGCAAGCATTACGAAGACGAGAACGGACAGTCGCAACCGACGGGAACTCCATCCTGATGGCACCCGGACTTCGACTCCTTCGAGGCAACGTCGGCCTCATGGTCGCGCCCGTCGTCATTGCGATTGCCGGCGTATTGCTGGCGGTTCGAGTCGGCGGTGCCGAGAAGGATTTCTCGGAAGCGTCGGCGCTTCAGTGGTCGGAGAGATTGTGGCCACAGCTTCGACGGCACATCGAACTGACCATGTGGTCGACATTTTGGGTTCTGATCATCGCTATCCCGCTCGGGATTCTGCTCACTCGGCCACGGCTCAAGTTCTTGGCCGGTCCAGTCCTCACCGTGGCCAACAGTGGACAAGCCATCCCCGCCTATGGACTACTGGTACTTCTCGCGGCTTGGCTCGGCACGACCTTTTCGACGGCCGTCATCGCCTTCACGATCTTCGCCATCCTGCCCGTGTTGCGCAACACGATGGTGGGGCTTGATCAAGTCGACAAATCGGTGATCGAAGCGGGCCGCGGTATGGGAATGTCGCGACGGCGAGCTCTCGTCTCGATCGAACTTCCCCTCGCCGTTCCGGTGATTCTGGCCGGAGTGCGCACTGCGCTCGTGATCAACGTGGGTATGGCCGCTTTGGCCTTTCTCATTGGCGGCGGCGGACTGGGTGAAACGATCAACTCAGGATTGAAACTTCAAAGAGACCTCACCACGTTCACGGGTGCGGCGATGGTGGCCCTTCTAGCGCTCACCGTCGACTGGATCGCCGCCGTAGCCGAGCGCGTCCTTCGCCCCCGCGGTCTCTAGCCGGCGAACTGAGCACGCAGCTCGGTCTTCAGCACTTTGCCCGAGGCGTTCAGCGGAAGGGCCTCGACGATCTTCACGTATCGAGGGGCCTTGTAGTTGGCCATGGCATCACGGCACCACGCAAGAATCTCATCGGCGCTCGGACCGTTCGGACGAACGATGACATACGCACACCCGACCTCACCCATGCGTTCGTCGGGCACGCCGATGACCGCCACCTGGACGATCCCGGGATGGCTCATCATGAGATTCTCGATCTCGGCCGGATACGCATTGAATCCGCCGACGATGAACATGTCCTTCTTGCGGTCGGTGATCTTCAGATAGCCCGCATCGTCCATCGTCCCGATGTCACCGGTGTGCAACCAGCCGTCGGCGTCGATTGCTTCGCTGGTTGCATCGTCGTCTTCGAAGTATCCGAGCATCACGTTGTAGCCGCGACAGAGAATCTCTCCGGGCTCCCCATTCGGGACCGGTCGGCCTTCGTCGTCGACGATCTTCACTTCCACGTCAGGAATCGCCCGTCCCGAGGTGGTGGCGACGATCTCGACCGAATCACCCGGTCGGCAAATGGTGACCATACCCGTGGACTCGCTGAGTCCGTAGGCCGTCACGATGTTCTCGAATGACAATTCGTTCGACATCTTGCGAATCATCTCCACCGGAATCGACGCGGCACCCGTGACTGCGACTCGTAGCGACGAGAGGTCGTAACCATGGCGTCGTTCATCGGCGAGGATCGAGAGATAGATCGTGGGAGCGCCGGGCAGAACCGTGATTTTCTCGGATTCGACCAATCGCATGACGACATCGGTATCGAAGATCGCTACGGGGAGCATGGTCGCGCCGCGCAGAATCGAGGCCAAGATGCCGGCCTTGTAGCCAAAGGTGTGAAAGAACGGGTTGACGATCAGATAGCGGTCGGACTCGGTGAGCCCCACGCACTCGGCCCAGACATCGAATACCCGGAGATTCTGAGCATGTGAGGTCATCACACCTTTTGGTCGACCAGTCGTTCCAGAAGTGAAGAAGATGTCGGAGACATCGGTCGGCGCCACCGACGCGAGTGCAGCATCAAACTCCTCCTCGGAGGTGCCGTGACCTGTCTCGATGAATCCTTTCCAGTCGAGATCGTCGTCGCCGTGAACCGGACCGCATGCCGTCGGAGGTGCCAAGACTCGATGCTCGCAGTTCAGCCAGATAGTCGCGTTCGAGAAAGTCACGTGCGATGAACATCAACCGAGGTTGGACTCGCTCGATGATGTCTGCGGCCTCCAACACCTTGAAGCGAGTGTTGATCGGAACCATCACTCCGCCCACGCTCACGCATCCGAGAGCCGCGGCCATCCACCTCGGACTGTTGGGCGCCCAGATGACGAAACGATCGCCTCGGTGAAGTCCGTGGCTAAGGGCCGAACGTCCGACGTTTCGAATGTGTCGAGCGAATTCCGTATACGACCATGTCTCGTCACCGTGAACAACGGCGGACTTCGCACCGTGAAGTCGGCACTGGTCGAGCACCTTCGAGCCGATCGTCTGTTTCGTGGTCTCAACTGTCACAGGCCAGCCACCTCGGCGACGGCTTGCGACAAGACGTCGAGTTCGTGGCCGGAGGACTCGACGTTCACGTGATCGAGACGAAGATCGGTCACGCCAGCATCGTTCAGTCGTGCAGCCTCGGATCGCAACACACTCCACTCTGGTGTGCCGCTACGGAACCCGGGAACGCCCACGCGGGTCTCCACGCGCAGATCATCTGACTGTCGACCGGCCTCGTCCAGTGCCCTCGTGATCGCTGAGATACCACCGGCTGGCTCGGCGATGTCGGGACCCCACGGAATCCAGCCGTCACCGAAACGCACAATTCGCTCGATCGTGCGCGCCTTACTCGTGCCAGCGATCCAGAGCGGAATACGCGGTACGCCGT
>RFSV01000100.1 GCA_009923785.1 Acidimicrobiia bacterium
AGATCCGCTGGCGGAACACTCCGAGCGTGCGGGCATCGGTGAGCCCCACCGAGCGTCCGATGAGCGCGTCAAGAGCGTCGACGGCTGCCGGGTCGGTGGCGGCGACCGGGTTGATGATTGAGGTGTCGAGGTAGCCGACTTCGGCTCCGGGCGCCATGCCGGACACGTCGGCGACGGCGAGCAGATGGACGGCGGCTCCAAGCAGTCGGGCGCCGGATGGTCCGACCCACACAGCGACAGGTCGCGAGGCGTCGGCGATCGTGGACAGGAGTTCGGTGAAGGTGTCGTCGTCGACGACAACACCGCGACTGTTGACCTGAAGGATGAGGGCTTGGCTGCCGTTGGTCGCGAGGTCGTCGACTGCATTGGTGATCTCAGCGACGACGACCGGGTCGATGAAACCGTCGACCTGAAGGACGTCAACCGGGGCGACCGCGGGCTCATCGGATGGCGGGTCGTCCTGGGCACCGGCGGGCATGGCTCCGAGCGCGAGCGCCGCCGAGGCGAGGATGCCGATGACGATGGCCTTGAGGGTCGTGCGCACGTGGACTCCGGTGGGGTGTGGTCGTTGGGGGTGACTCCGATGAGCCGGATCGAACTGACACGGTAACGCCGACGACCGGTAGTGTCGCCGCCGTGCACATCCTGCTCGCCACCGATGCCGACTGGATCGTCGATGAGGTGACCGCTGCCCTCGGTGGACCCGAGACGTCGTTCACGGTCTGCCGCGAGGGCCGTCAGGTCGCCCGTCTCTTCGGTGATCGGTCTCCCGATCTGGTGATCGTCGACATGCAGATCGGGTCAATGGGGGGTATGGCGGTGGTGAAGTCGCTGCGCCTTGATGAGTCGGCCGGTGAACTCGAGCACGCCCGCGTCGTCATGTTGCTTGACCGGGTCGCTGATCTATATCTCGCTCAGCGTTCGGATGCTGAGGGCTGGCTGGTGAAGCCGCTCGATGCGCTTCGTCTTCGCCGCGCTGTCGATGCGGTCATGGCCGGCGGAACCTTCACCGAGGGTGTTCCGATCGACCAGCCGGCGAGCGAGCAGGTCGGTGACGTCGAGATCGCCGAAGGCGCGGAGTCCGAGGAGCCGGCTGACTCGGCGGACACCCCCGAGGGTGATTCGGTCCCTGCCGGATAGCATCGGTCGCCGCTACGGGGTGTAGCGCAGCTTGGTTAGCGCGCCACGTTCGGGACGTGGAGGCCGGAGGTTCGAATCCTCTCACCCCGACCACTGGACCCCTGTCCAGCCAAGACTGTGTGGGGCCGGAGGCGAGTTCACCTTCCTCATGAGCATCTGAGTCCGGTGAGGTCGTGCACTCTGGGGCGTCCCGGATTTGGCCACCTCGTGCGCAGGTCGGTACTTTCTCGCAATCAGGAATCAACGTCGAGCAACAGCATTCTTCGTTGCTCTGTGTCTCCTTCTCGTTGGCGGTGTCACCTTGCTGGGCGCAGCGCAGCGAACAACGGCATGGTCGAGTGCAGACAATCAGGTAGCCGTTCTGGGTGGCACTAGTGACGAGGTTGTCAACGGAATCGCCGTGGACGGCTCCGGGAATGTGCTCCTAACGGGATCGTTTCAAGGCACAGCAGACTTTGACCCCGGTTCGGGAACCGAGAGCATCACGTCGCTTGGCTCCAACGATGTGTTCGTCGTCAAGTTGAACTCATTGGGCCAACTCGTGTGGGCGAAGTCAGTCGGAGGTACGGGCAACGATCAAGGAGCTGCTGTCGCCGTCGACGATTCCGGGAACGTGTACGTGGCCGGAAGTTTTTCTGGAACCGCGGATTTCGATCCCGATTCCGGATTTGCAAACGTGTCGGCGGTTGGCTTCGAGGACGGATTCGTGATGAAGCTCGACGCAGATGGGGCCTACCAATGGGCGAAACAAATTGGGGGAACTGGTCCCGAGTACGCGCGCGGAGTAGCAGTCGACTCCAGTGGCAACGTCTTCACCACCGGATATTTTCAGGGATCGGTCGACTTCGACCCGGGTTCAGCGACCTCCACGCTTGCCTCTGCTGGGGGAAATGATGCCTTCCTTCAAAAGTTGGATTCCGACGGGAATTACGACTGGGCCATCAGACTCGGTTCAGCCGCAAATGATGAGGGCTACTCGGTCACTACCGACATCTCTGACAACGTTTTGGTGCACGGAATTTTTCAGGGGACGGTCGATTTCGACCCTGGTGCCGGAGACGACAGTCGGACCACCACGGGGTCCTACGCGGCATACATCTTGAAGCTCGACACAAGCGGCGGCTTCGTTTGGGTGTCAGTCTTTGTCGACGGCACCAGTTCGGTGTTCAGTTCGGTGCGCGGCAAGTCGATCGCAGTCGACGGTTCCGACAACGTCTATACAACCGGCTACTTCGACGGAACGGCTGACTTCGATCCCAGTGCAGGCTCATCAAACCTGACGTCCGCCGGCAATTGGGATGTGTACGTAACCAAATTGGACTCATCTGGAGCACTCCAGTGGGCGAAAGCGCTCGGTGGATCGATGGACGACTACGGGAGATCGATCGCAGTAGACGGGTCAGGAAACGTGTACACGACTGGCGAGTTCAACGATTCCGCGGACTTCGATCCGGGCCCCGGAAGTTCGATCTTGAGTTCGCCAGGCGGAACCGACGACCTTGACGTCTTCGTTTCAAAGCTGAACTCGTCGGGATCCTTCGTCTGGGCAAAGTCGTTCGTTGGGACTGACGCCGGATGCAGTCCGTTTGACTTCTTTTGTTCCAATTACAGCGAAGATGCGTCGGGTATCGGAACCGATAGCTCAGGAAACGTCTATACCTCTGGGTATTTCAGCTACCCGGTCGACTTTGACCCTGGAACCGGGACCGACACCCTTTCGTCAGCCGGGAGCCGCGACGTCTTTCTCGTCAAGATGAGTGCAGCCGGCGTCACCGCGGTAACCACAACGACGACACCCCCAAGTTCGGATTCGTCGGGTCCGCGGGTGCCGGGCCAAGTGCCACCGTGGCCCGAAGCCGTTCCGAACGTCGATGGCACCGTGACGGTGTCATGGGCCGAACCGTTCCAAGACGGCGCCGGACCCATCACCGAATACCGCGTCGTCGCGCCTTCACCACTTCCTGTCACTGGTCGCAAGAACGATCTGGTGACCTGGTCGCTGCTGCTAATCGCAGTCGGCGCACTCACCGTCATCCGTCTCCGACGTCCCCAACAGCAACATCGCTGATCGCAGGCGAGCGAGCGGCAACTCCCCCGCTCATCACAGGCAGGTCCGTGGCACAGTCGCGGCGCAGACCGACCGAAGTCGGCTGCCTTTCAGCGGACATCACACCCGACATCGCTCTGGTCGCCGAGTCTCAGGACCTGCTCGTCGCGTAGGCGGAGTCCGGCAGAGGTCGGACCCACTCGGTCGCATTTGCGCCGAGGCGTCGGCCGGCGTCGACGGCAGCGGCGAGGTCACTGGTTTCAAACCAGGTGGACAGTGCTGCGGCGGCGAACGCATCACCACAGCCAATGGTGGAACCAGTGACCTGACGCGCGTCGACGTCGAACCAACGGTCGACCCGGTCGCTACCCCGGGCATCGACGGCGAGGATTCCCTGGGATCCAAATGTCACGACGAGTGTTCGGCCGAGGTCAGCGGCCCGTGCGGCTAGCTCGGTGACCTTGACGTCGTCGGGGTCACCAGGCCAACCGACGATCCCGAGTTCGAGGTGCGCCATCGTCGCGGAGAAGCGTTCACCGGTCATGTGCCGGAAGCCCAGGAAATCGCCGGTCCACCGAGCGCGTGTGGCGTCGGCCGGTCGATCGGCAGCAATGGCATGCAACGCCGCGTCGACGACATCAACCAGGACGAAGTGGGTTGGTGTGCCGTCCACGATCGCATCGACCTCTGTGGGGTCGGGCCGAAACTCGCCAAGCACACCCTCGACGAAACCGTCCATCGCCGGTTGCCGATCGTCGGTGATTCGGATGTCGATCGAGCAGGGGTCACCAAGGGCGAACTCGCCAAGCACACCCTCGACGAAACCGTCCATCGCCGGTTGCCGATCGTCGGTGATTCGGATGTCGATCGAGCAGGGGTCACCAAGGGCGTACCACCCATCCGTCACCGTGATTCCGTGTTGAGTGACGAAGCGATCGAAGGCCATGGCGTGGTCACGGGCCACTCGGGAGAGCAGCGTGACTGGGTGCCCCGCCGATCGCCAGTGGTACGCCATGTTCAGCGCACCACCACCCGGTAATTCGACGGCCTCCTCGATGTAGCGGTCGATGCTGGCGGGCCCAACGAGCCGAAGCGCCGACCGCGCCTGGTCGTTACCGGCCATCAGATGTCTCGCAGCGGCTGTTCGCGCAGGTCGCCGAGAGCGAGGAAGCGGTCGTAACGGACCTCGATCACCTTCGCCGTCTGCCAGTAGGCCTCGACCGAGAGGTGCCCACACCCTTCGCGGTGAAACCACTCGATCGCGTCGGGACGCGTGGTGACGAGCGCCGGATCGTGAACCGGCACCAGCGCAGGATTCAGCGGGTACCCCGGTGAACGAGCGTCGCGGAGCTGCACGAGATAGTCACCGCGGAAACCCGGGGCACGAGGCACACGGTGCACGTCACCGGTGGTGAGGTCAGTCAGCTCGACCAGTGATGGCTCACCGGTCATGGTGGTGTCACCGGCGTCGGTGCACTGCAACTCGGCGATGACGCGGCGCACCGAGATGTCTTGATAGTGGTTGGCGGACGGGCCGGGCTGGTCGTAATCGTCCTCCCAAACGTTGTCGACACTGTGGTCGTAAATGTTTCCCGCGGTCGAGGTCAACCAGTTGACCACCTCAGGATGCTCGGCGAGGTAAACGCGATAGGACTGCTCGTACTCCGCGATCGC